>NZ_JBEZZR010000005.1:0-197544 GCF_040639325.1 Actinoplanes sp. NPDC023936
CGCTGGCGGATGTGGATCTGGCGGACGCCGCCCATACGTTGCAGGTCGGCCGCCGGCATTTCGCGTGCCGGCGCGCGGTGGTCTGCCGCGACACCACCCAGGCCTCGGCCGCGCTGAGCATCTCGCCGTCATCCGTGGTGGAGTCCCGTCCCGGACGCCAGACCGCGTTCCTCTTCCCCGGCGGCGGCAGCCAGTACGTCGGTATGGGCCGCGCGCTGCTGCGGGACGAGCCGGTCTTCGCCGAGCACCTCGGCCGGTGCGCCGACCTGGTCGCCGGCCGGATCGGATACGACCTGCGCGACGTCGTCCGGGCGGACACCGGCGACCCGGCCGCGACCGCCTTCCTCAACACCTCGGCCGGCCTGATGACGGCGCTGTTCGCGGTCGAGTACGCCCTCGCCAAGCTCTGGGAGTCGTGGGGCGTCCAGCCGCAGGCGATGATCGGGCACAGCAGCGGCGAGTACGTCGCCGCCTGCCTCGCCGGAGTCTTCGACCTCGGCGACGCCATCAACACCGTGGCCGTCCGGGGCCGGCTCATCGACGGCCTGCCCGACGGCGCCATGCTCGCGGTGGCCCTGCCCGAGGACGAGCTGATCCCGCTGCTCGGCCCGCGCCTGTCGCTCGCCGCGGTGAACGGGCCCGCCCAGTGCACCGTCTCCGGACTGGTCGAGCCGATCCAGGAGCTGGCCGACCGGCTGGCCACCGAGGGTGTGGACTTCCGCCGCCTGCACGTCACCAAGCTCGGCCACTCGGTCGCCATGGACCCGGTGCTGGACGAGTTCCGCGCCCACGTCGCCGGCGTGCCGCTGAACCCGCCGGCCCGCCCGTTCCTCTCCAACGTCACCGGCACCTGGATGACCGCCGAGGACGCCACCGACCCGGACTACTGGGTCCGGCAGCTGCGCGGCACCGTCCGGTTCGCCGACGGGGTCCGCACCCTGCTGGCCGGTCACGCCGGCGCGGCGCTCGTCGAGGTCGGGCCGGGCACCACCCTGGGCGCGCTGGTCGGCGCGATCACCGGGGAGCCGGCCGGTGCCCGGCCGTCGCTTCGCCACCCCCGTGACGACCAGCCCGACCAGGCGTTCCTGCTGGGCACCCTGGCGGCGCTCTGGGAGTCCGGTGTGGACGTCGACTGGTCCGCGTTCGCGGCCGGCGAACAGCGTCGCCGGATCACCCTGCCGACCTATCCGTTCGAGCGTCGCCGTTACTGGATCGACGGCCCGGAGACCGTGACGGTGCAGGACGCGACGACGGTGGCCCGGCCGGCGCCGGCCGAACCGCGGAGCCTGGACGTCAACCTCGGCACCACCCTGCACCAGCGTCCCCACCTGGTCACCGAGTACGTCGCCCCGCGCGACGACCTGGAGGAGTCGGTGGCGGCCGCCTGGCGGGAACTGCTGGGCTTCGAGACCGTCGGCGTCCAGGACAACTTCTTCGCCCTCGGCGGCAGCTCGCTGCTCACCACCCGCTTGGTCACCCGGCTGCGGGAACGGTTCGACGTGGACCTGCCGCTGGAGGAGCTGTTCAAGGCGCACACCGTCGCCGCGCAGGCCGAGGTGATCCGCACGCTGCGGGCCGGTGAGCCCCGATGACCGTCGACGGACTCTCCGCCGCCAAGCAGCGCCTGCTGGCGTCCTGGGCGCGGGGCCAGCGGTCCGGCCGGGTGGAGATCCCGCGTCGCGGCGACGACGGCCCGGCCCCGCTCTCCTTCTCCCAGCAGCGGCTCTGGTTCCTGGAGCGGATGGTGCCGGACAGCCCGGCCTACAACACCCCGATGGCCGTCGAGCTGCGCGGGCCGCTGGACACCGGCGCGCTGCGGTTCGCGGTGCAACGCATCGTCGACCGGCACGAGGCGCTGCGTACCGTGATCGCCGAGTCCGACGGCGAGCCAGTGCAGATCGTCAGGCCGCCCGCGCCGGTCGACCTGCCGGTCACCGACCTGACCGGGCTGCCGGAGGCCGGCCACGATCGCCGGGTGCGCGACCTGCTCCAGGAGGAGGCGGCGCGGATCTTCGACCTGCCGGTCGGGCCACTTGTCCGGTTCGGCCTGCTGCGACTGAGCGCGGAGCGGCACGTCTTCCTGGTGAACTGGAGTCACCTGATCGCCGACGGCTGGTCCGGCCGGATCTTCTCCCGTGAGCTGGCCGAGTGCTACGCCGCGTACGTCGCCGGCCGCCCGCCCCGGCTGCCCGAGCTGAAGCTGCAGTACGCGGACTTCGCGGTCTGGCAGCGTGACCGACTGCGCGGCCCCGAACTGGAACGGCAGGTCCGGTACTGGCGTGACCGGCTGGCCGGGATCCCAGCGGTGCTCGAGCTGCCCAGCGATCGTCCCCGTCCGGTGGTGCAGAGCTTCCGCGGCGACACCCTGCGGTTCACCGTGGACGCCGAACTCACCGCCCGCGTCCGGCAGCTCTGCGCGGACACCGACGCCACCCTGTTCACGGTGCTGCTGTCGGCGTACGCCGTGGTCCTCTCCCGCTGGTCCGGCCGGCCGGACGTGGTGATCGGCACGCCGGTGGCCAACCGTGGCCGGCCCGAGCTGGAGGACGTGTTCGGATTCTTCGCCAACACGCTCGCGCTGCGGACCACCCTCGACGGCGACCCCAGTTTCCGGGACCTGGTGAGCCGGGCCGGCCCCGCGGTGATCGCCGACTTCGCACACCAGGATCTGCCGTTCGAGAAGCTCGTCGAGGAGCTGCAGCCGGAGCGCAGCACCAGCCACAACCCGATCTTCCAGGTGATGCTGGCGCTGAACAACACCCCACCGCCCACCGTCGAACTCACGCCGGACACGCATCTGGCCGGGCTGATCGAGGGCGACACCGGCGCGGCCAAGTTCGACCTGTGGCTGTCCCTCGCGGACGCCGGGCAGACCCTGCCCGGCGGCCTGGAGTTCGCCACCGACCTGTTCGACACCGGCACCGCCGAGCGGTTCCTGACCGGGTTCCGGCGCGTCCTGGAGCAGGTCGTCGCGGACCCTGATCTGCCGATCTCCCGGCTCGACCTGATGGACGCGGGGCAGCGCGACCTGGTGCTGCGGCAGTGGAACGACACGGCGGCCGCCGAGCCGGAGCCGCGGCTGATCCACGAGCTGATCCGGCAGCAGGCGGCGGCCACCCCGGACGCGATCGCCGTCGAGTTCGAGGACCGCACGCTCACCTACGCGGAGCTGGACGGCTGGGCCAACCGCCTGGCCCACCGTCTGCGCCGCCACGGCATCGGCCCGGAGAGCCGCGTCGCCATCTTCCTGGACCGCTCGCCGGAACTGATGGTGGCCCTGCTCGGCACGCTCAAGGCGGGCGGCTGCTACGTGCCCCTGGACGCCGAGCACCCGCCGGCCCGGCTGGCGTACCTGCTCGACGACTGCGGCGCCGACGTCGTGCTGACCGCCGCGGGCGGTACCCCGCCGGGGGCGCGGACGGTGATCGACCTCGGCGCCGACCGGTGCGACGACGAGCCCGGCGACCCGCCGGTCACGCGGGTGAGCCCGGACCACCCGGCCTACGTCATCTACACCTCCGGGTCCACCGGCCGGCCCAAAGGCGTGGTGAACGGCCATCGTGGGGTGGTGAACCGGCTGCGCTGGATGCAGCGCCGGTTCCGGCTCGCCCCCGGCGAGAAGGTGCTGCAGAAGACGCCGGCCGGCTTCGACGTGTCGGTCTGGGAGTTCTTCTGGCCGCTGCTGTGCGGCGGCGCCGTCACCCTGGCCCGCCCGGACGGGCACCGCGACCCGGGTTATCTCGCCGGCCTGATCAACCGCAGTGGCGTGTCGATCGTGCACTTCGTGCCGTCGATGCTGCGGCTCTTCCTCGACGAGCCGAGCGCCGCCACCTGCACCGGGCTGCGGCAGGTGGTGTGCAGCGGCGAGGCGCTCTCGCGGGATCTGGCCGCCCGGTTCCACCGGACGCTCCCGGCGGCGCGCCTGGACAACCTGTACGGGCCGACCGAGGCTGCGGTGGACGTGACCGCGCACGAGTGCCTGCCCGGCGAGACCGGTGACGTGCCGATCGGCACGCCGGTCGACAACACCCGGATCTACGTGCTCGACCGGGCCGGCCACCCGGCGCCGATCGGGGTGCCGGGTGAGTTGTGCATCGGCGGTGTCCAGGTGGCCCGCGGATACGCCGGCCGGCCGGGCATGACCGCTGACCGGTTCGTGCCGGACCCCTTCGCCGGCCGGCCCGGCGCGCGGATGTACCGCACCGGCGACATCGTGCGCTGGCGGCCGGGTGGCGTGCTCGCCTATCTCGGGCGCGAGGACCTCCAGGTCAAACTCGGCGGGATCCGCTTCGAGCTGGCCGAGATCGAGGCGGCGCTGCGGGAGCACCCGGCAGTCGCAGACGTGCTGGTCACGGTCGGCCGCGAGGAGGGTGGGCAGGTGACCGCGTACGTGGTCCCGCGGCTCCCGGCCACCGAGCAGCCCGTCGAGCAGTGGGGCGAGGTCTTCGACGACGCGTACCAGGCCCCGGCCGGCCCCGCCGAACTGAACTTCTCCAGCTGGAACAGCAGCTACACCGGCGCGCCGATCCCGGCGGAGCAGATGCGGGAATGGGCGGACCGGACCAGCGACCTGGTGCTCGCGGAGCCACCGGGCCGGGTGCTGGAGGTCGGCTGCGGCCTGGGCCTGCTCCTGCTGCGGATCGGACCGCACGCGACGGCGTACCACGGCACCGACGTCTCCGCGTTCGCGGTGGCGCAGCTCAGCGCCGAGGTGAAGTCCTGCGGCCTGGCGAACGTGACAGTCGAACAGCGCCCGGCGCACCGGCTCGGCGACCTGCCCGCCGCCTCCTTCGACACCGTGCTGCTCAACTCCGTGGTGCAGTACTTCCCGGACGCCGGCTACCTGCGCGACGTGCTCGCCCAGGCCCGCCGGCTGCTCGCTCCCGGCGGCCGGATCGTCGTCGGTGACGTGCGGAGCCTGCCGCTGCTCGGCGACTTCCACCTCACCGTCGAGCTGGACCGGGCCGCGCCGGAGGAGCCGGCCGCCGTGGTCCGCGGCCGAGCCGCGACCCGGACCTGGCAGGAGGAGGAGCTCGCGCTCGACCCGGCGTTCTTCACCGGCCTGCCGGACATCACCGACGTCGAGATACGCCTCAAACGCGGCGGCTACGACAACGAGCTGAGCCGGTTCCGGTACGACGTGATCCTGCGCCCGGAGGGCCGCCCCGAAGAGGTTCCACTGGAGATGGTCCCGTGGCGGGAGGGCATCCCGCTGAGGCATGACATCATCCTGACCGGCATCCCGAACGCCCGGCTTTCCCAGGTCAGAGCGGTGCGCCGCCCCGAGGCCGCCACCGCCGCGACCGTCGCCGAGCTGCGCGCGCTGACCGGCGCCGAGCCGTCCGGCGTCGACCCCGAGCACCTCCATGACCTGGCCGGAGCCGCCGGGATGACCGCCGTGCTCACCCCGGATCCCGCCGATCCGACCAGGTTCGACGCGATCCTGTCCCGCTCCGGCGTGTCCCGAGGCCGGACGCACCGTGCCGGCCAGGGCCGACTGGCCAACTGGCCGCGCCAGGCCCGCCTGATGGCCGAGCTGGGCCCGGCCTGGCGCAAGCACCTGCGGGAACGCATCCCCGAGTACGCGGTGCCGGCGGCCTTCGTCCCGGTGCCGGCCATCCCGCTGAGCGCCAACGGCAAGGCGGACTGGTCGGCCCTGCCCGCGCCGCCCCCGGCCGCCGCCCGCGACACCGGCGAGTACGTCCCGCCCGCCCCCGGCACCGAACGCCTCCTCGCCGAGGTCTGGGCCTCGGTCCTGGGACTGGAGCGGGTCAGCGCCACCGCCAACTACTTCGAGCTGGGCGGCGACTCGATCCGGGGCATCCGGGTGATGGCCCGGGCCAACCGGGAGGGCCTGGCCCTGCAGCCCCGCGACCTGTTCGCCCACCCCACCGTGCGGGAGCTGGCCGAGGTCGCCGACGGGCGGGCCGGCTCGGCGCCGGCCGAGGACGAGCACACCGGGTGGGGTCTCTCCGGCTCCGACGAGAAACGCCGGGCCGAGCTGCTCGCCGATCCGGACGTCGAGGACGCCTTCCCGCTCGCGCCCTACCAGGCGTACATGCTGGGCCGGCTGACCGGCGGCGAGCCGCGCCCCGGCGAATACCTGGTGCAGCGGATCGACACCCTGTGCGGCCCGATCGACGTGCCGCTGCTGCGCCGCTGCTGGGCCGGCCTGGCCCGCCGCTATGCCATGCTGCGCACCGCGTTCGTCACGGACGGTTTGGACGAGCCGCTGCAGGTGGTGCACCGGGACGTCGAACTGCCCTCCCGGTACGAGGACTGGCGCTCGCTCTCCACGCCGGAACGCGACGACCGGCTGGCCGAGTTCCTCCGCGAGGACCAGCGAATCGGCTGCACCCCGGACGACCCCGCCGGCATCCGCCTCTTCCTGGCCCGGGTCGGCGACGAGGCCTATCGCACCGTCTTCAGCTTCAGCTACCTGCGGATGGAGGGCTGGAGCCTGAGTGTCTTCCTCAGCGACGTGATCGGCGAGTACCACCGGATCCGCGCCGGTGAACCCGTCGCCGAGGGGCCGCCGGAGGTGCCGTTCAGCCGGTACGTCGGCTGGCTGCGCCGCCGGGGCGTCCCAGCGGACACCGCCGCGTTCTGGCAACGGATGTTCCGCGGCGGGACCGGGCCGACCCTGCTGGCCGCATCGGCGCCCGGCAACCGTCCGGGCACACAGACCGGGTACGCCCGCCGGCACCTCCAGGTCGACGCGGCGCTCAGCGACGGCCTGAAAGTCACCGGCCAGCACCTGCGGATGCCGCCGAACACGCTGGTCCAGGCCGCCTGGGCGCTGCTGCTGGCCCGCTACGCGAACCGGGACGAGGCGACCATCGGTGTCTTCCTGAACGGCCGGCCGGCAGACCTGCCCGGTGTCGAGGACCTGACCGGTCCCACCATGAACGTCCTTCCGCTGCGCATCCGGCTGCCCGAGCCGGACCGCCCGGTTTCCGAGCTGTTGCGGCTGGTCATGACGGCCGGCGCGGACGCCGCCCACCACCAGCACGTGGCGCCCGGGCAGATCGCCCACTGGGCCGGCCGGCCGGAGCGGACCCCGATGTTCGATGCCTACCTGGTCTTCCAGAACCTCGATCCGCTGCTGTTCGGCTCAACGGAGCGGGTGCCCACGTTCTTCACCCGGATGGCCGAGCCGTTCCGGCTGGACGTGATGCCCGGCGTCGAACTGGGGCTGATCCTGTCGTACCACCGCGACCTGCTCACCGACGACGCCGCCGCGACGGTGCTGGGCGACATGGTGGCGACGCTCGCCGCGATCATCGCGGATCCGGACCGCCCGATCGCCGAGGCCCTGCGCCCGCCACCGGTGCCGACCGGCGAGAAAGCCCTGCTCATCGAGGGTGAGCTGCGGTCCGGCCAGATCAAGGACACGCCGTTCCCCGGCGCCGACCGATGAGAAAGGCAGCCATGCAAGATCAAGAGCTTGCGAGGGTACGGGGGAACCACCGCCCTGCTCCCCGGCTGGCGCTGGTCTTCTCCGGCGAGGGCACCCAGTGGCCGCTGATGGGCACCGGCCTGCTCGGATTCCGGCCCTACGCCGAGGCCCTCGGGCGGTGCGACGCCGCGGTGCGCGCCCTCGGCGGCTGGTCGATCACCGAGGAGATCGCCCGTCCGGCGGGTGAGAGCCGGTTGCGGGACACCGCCGTGGCCCAGCCGGCCATCGTGGCGGTCGAGATCGGCCTGCTGGCGCTGCTGCGCTCGGCCGGCATCCGCCCGGACGTGGTGGTCGGGCACAGCCTTGGTGAGATCACCGCCGCCTACGCGGCCGGCGCCCTGAACCTGGAGAGCGCCATGGCGGTCGCCTTCCACCAGGGGCGGATGCTGCAGCGGGCCTCCGGTGGTGGCGGCATGCTGGCCGTCGGCCTGCCACCCGGCCGGGCCACCGATCTGCTCACCGAGCTGGGCGGTGACCTGACGCTCGCCGCCGTCAACGGGCCCTCCAGCGTGGTCCTCTCCGGAACCCGGTCGGCACTCGCGGCCGCCGCCGAGCGCCTCGCCGCCGACCGGGTCTTCCACCGTGACCTCGGCATCGGCTACGCCTTCCACAGCCCGCAGATGGAGCCGTACACCGGTGAGCTGGTCGCCGACCTGCGACCGATTCTCCGGAACGGCCCGGCCGGCACGGAGATGATCTCCACGGTGACCGGTGAGCCGATCGCCGGTGAGCGGCTCGGACCGGACCACTGGGGCCTGCTGTCCCGCCGGCCGGTGCGCTTCCGGGACGCGATCCTGCGGGCGGGCGCCGACGTCCACCTCGAGGTGAGCCCCACACCGGTGCTGCGCACCGCGCTGATGCAGTGCCTCGCCGGCCGTCACGGGGTGAGCGTGCTCGGCACGATGCGCCAGGGTCAGGACGCCGTGGCGTCCCTGCGCGCGGTCGCCACCGAGCTCTCCGCCGGCGGCCGGCCGGTGGACTGGTCCGCGATCCCGGAGGCCTCCGCCCCGCAACCGGCGTCCCCGCCGGCCGTTCCCGCCCCCGCGACGGGTCCTGCCACCGCGACCGGTCCTGCCACCGCGACCGGCGCTTCCGCTGCGGCCGGGGCGGCCACGGGCCGCGTCTCGGTGGCGGATCGGCTGACGGCCGGACCGGCGAGCGGGCTGCCCGGCCGGTTGCGCGAGTACCTCACCGCGCACGTAGCTGACCTGCTGGAATGCCGACCGGCCGACGTGCCGCCGGACACCGGCCTGTTCGCCCTCGGCATCGACTCGCTGACCGCGGTCCGGCTGGCCGAACGGCTCGCCGCCGATCTGGACCCGCGAGTGACCGTCCCGGCCACCGCGGCCTTCGACCATCCCACCGTCGACGAGCTGGCCGACTGGCTGGCTGCCGAGCTCGGCGGTCCGGAAGCTGCCCCGGCCGTGCCGCCCGCCGCCGGTCCGGCCGGTCGTCCCGCCGATCAGGGGGTGCTTCCGGCCGGCCCGGTGCGCAACGAGCCGATCGCGGTGGTCGGCATGGCCTGCCGGGTCCCCGGCGCGGACTCGCCGGACGAGTTCTGGCGGCTGCTCCGCGACGGTGTGGACGCCACCTCACCGGTGCCCGCCGATCGCTGGGACACCGATGCGTTGCACGGCGACGACCCGCTCGAACCGGGCACCATCTACGCCCGCCGCGGCGGCTTCCTGCCGTCCGTCGACACCTTCGACGCGGACTTCTTCGGTATCGCCGCGGCCGAGGCGGAGAGCATGGACCCGCAGCAGCGCCTGCTGCTCGAAGTCGCCTGGGAGGCCCTCGAGCACGCCGGCATCCGGGCCGACCGGCTGCGGGGCAGCCGCGGCGGGGTCTTCGCCGGGATCTCCATCGACGATTACAAGGGCCTGCAGATCACCGATCCGGTACGGATCGACGGCTACACCGGCACCGGCAACCTGTTCTGTGTCGCGGCCGGTCGTCTCTCCTACGTGCTCGGGCTGCGCGGCCCGTCCCTTGCGGTGGACACCGGCTGCTCGTCCTCGCTGGTCACCGTGCACCTCGCGATGCAGGCGCTGCGCTCCGGGGAGTGCGACCTGGCCCTGGCCGGCGGTGTGCACCTGATGCTCGCCCCGGACATCACGCTCTTCCTGTGCCGGGCCGGCGCGCTGGCCCCGGACGGCCGGTGCAAGACCTTCGACGCCTCCGCCGACGGGTACTCCCGTGGCGAGGGCGCCGGCATGGTGGTCCTCAAGCGGTTGTCCGACGCGATCGCCGACGGCGACGACATCCACGCGGTGCTGCCCGGTTCCGCGGTGAACCACGACGGCGCGAGCAGCGGCCTCACCGTGCCGAACGGCGTCGCCCAGCAGGAGCTGCTGCGGGCCGCTCTGCACTCCGCCCGGCTCGCTCCCGCCGACGTCGACTACCTGGAGGCGCACGGCACCGGCACACCGCTCGGCGACCCGATCGAGGTGCGGGCCGCCGCGGCCGTGTTCGGCGCCGGCCGGTCGGAGCCGCTGCTGATCGGCTCGGTCAAGACCAACATCGGTCACCTGGAGGCCGCCGCCGGCGTGTCCGGACTGATCAAGGCGGTGCTCGCGCTCCGGCACCGCTGGATCCCGCCGCACCTGCACTTCCGCGACCCCAACCCGCGCATCCCGTGGGCCGCCCTGCCGATCTCGGTCACCACCGCCGGCGGCCCGTGGGCGCAGCCCGGCACGGACCGGCCGCGCACCGCCGGCATCAGCTCGTTCGGCATCGGTGGCACTAACGCACACGTCCTGGTCAGCGAGTACGTGCCGGAGCCGGCGGTCGCGGCGGGCCAGCCGGCGCCGGCGATCGGAGGGCGGGATCCGGTGGTCCTGCCGCTCTCCGCCGCGTCCCCCGCGGGACTGCGTGCGCTGGCGCGGCGGTACGCCGTACACCTCGATCGGCATCCGGAGCTGGCGCCGGCCGACGTGGCCGCGGCCGCCGCGGTCTTCCGCAGCCCGCTGCGGCACCGCGCCGCGGTGGTCGCCGCGCCCGCCGACCTCCGCTCCCACCTGGACCGCTACGCGCGCGGCGGTTCCGGTGACGAGCTGACCACCGGTACGGCCGGCGGCGCCGCACCCCGGATCGCGTTCGTCTACGGCGGGCAGGGATGCCAGTACCCGGGGATGGGCCGGCGACTGCACGACACGGAGCCGGTCTTCCGGGCGGCGCTCGACGAGTGCTCCGGACTGCTCGGCGACCACCTCGGCGGCAACCTGATGGATGTGCTGCTCGGCGACGGGGCGGAGCTCAGCCGTACCGGATGGACGCAGCCCGCCGTCTTCGCCGTCGAATACGCGCTCACCCGGCTCTGGCAGTCCCGCGGCATCGAGCCGGACCTGGTGCTCGGGCACAGCGTCGGCGAGTTCACCGCGGCCTGGGCGGCCGGGGTGCTGCCGCTGGCCGACGCGGTGTCGCTGGTGGCGGTACGGTCCCGGCTGATGGACGCGCTGCCCGCCGGGGGCGGGATGACGGCGGTCGCGGCCGACCCGGACACCGTCGCGAAGGTGCTGGCCGGGCACCCCGCGCTGTCGGTGGCCGCCTGCAACGGCGAGGCGGAGACCGTGGTGTCCGGCCCGGCCGGTGCGCTGGCCGGCCTGGCCGAGACCCTCGACGAGGGCGGCATCCGGCACCGTGACCTGCGCGTCTCGCACGCGTTCCACTCCGCGCTGATGGACCCGATGCTGGACGAGCTGTCGGCGGCGGCGGCCCGGACCACACCGGCCGCTCCGCGGATCGAACTGATCTCGACGGTGACCGGCGATCTGCTGGACGAGCCGATGAACGCCGCCTACTGGCGCCGCAACGCCCGTGAGCCGGTCCGTTTCGCGCAGGCGCTGCGACGGCTGCTGGACCGGGGTCCCGGCCTGGTCGTCGAGGCCGGCCCGGACCCGGTGCTGGGACAGCTGGCCCGGCGCGACGGGCTGGCGGAGCGGGTCCGGTGGGTGCCGTCGCTGCGCCGGGGCCGGCCCGATCCGGCCGTGACGGCGGAGGCGCTGGCCGGGGCGTTCTGCGCGGGCGCCCCGGTGAACTGGGAGAACGTGCATCCGGGCGCCCGGCGGGTGCCGCTGCCCGGATACCCGTTCCAGCGGCGGCGCTACTGGCGGGACACCCGCGGCCCGGCACTCCGCCGCGGCGGCGACGCGCTGGTGGGGGAGCGGCTGTACTCCCCGGCGCTCAGCGGAGCCGCCTTCGACCTGGTGGTGGGGCCGGACCTGCCCGACCACCTGACCGACCACGGCCTCTTCGGCGCCACCGTCGTCTCCGCCGCCAACCATCTGGCCGCCGTCCTGACCGCGGCCTCCACCGAGAACGCCCCGGCCGCGGCGCCCCACGGCGGTCTCCGGTCAGCCACGCCTGCTGGCGGCCTTCCGGCGGCCGCGTCCGGCGGCGGTGGCCCGGCAGCGGAGCTGACCGGGATCACCTTTCCGGAGCCGCTGATCGTGGCCGCCGGGCGCCGGACCCGGGCGCAGGTCCTGCTCGGCCCGCCGGGCGACGACGGCCGGCGCAGCGCCGAGGTGGTCAGCACGACCGATGACGGCGCGAAGCAGTGGCGCCTGCACGCGGCGGCGGAGCTGCGCCTCCACGAGTCCTCGCGGCATCCCCTGGAACCGCCGTCGGCGGCACCGGACGTCGCCTCCCCGGTCTCGATCGCCGATGTCGAGGAGCGGATGCGGGCCGCCGGTTACCACCTGGGCCCGGGATATCGGTGGCTCGAATCGGTCACCGTGCAGGAGGGGCAGGCCGCGGCGGTGCTCCGGCGTCCCCGTGTCCTGAGCGGCTCGGCCCACCCGCACCCCGGCATGATCGACTCCTGCCTGCGCCTGGTCCTGGTGCTCGCCCCCGGCGCGCTTCCGATCGAGGGCGAGGCCTCGGGCCTGGTGGTGCCGGTCGGCGCCGAGCGAGTGCTCTGGTTCCCGCCCGAGGCCCCGGCTGCCGACGAGGTCCTCCACTGCCGCGCCACCCTGCGCCCCGGCGAGCAGGAACGCGCTGCTCAGGCCGGCCTCCGCCCGGCCGGGGCTGACGGCCGGGATCTGGTGCTGGATGCCGAACTGCGGGACACCGCCGGGCGGCTGTGGCTCCTCGTCGACGGCCTGCGCCTGCGCCGGGTGAACCGGGACGCGCTGCTCCGGCACGCGGACGGCGCCGACCGGTTGCGGCATCGGCTCACCTGGCGACCCGCCGGACCGGCCGAGCCCACCGCGGACCTGACCGGCACCTGGCTGCTGCTCGCCGACCGGACCGGGGTGGCCTCGGCGCTGGCCGCGTTGATCCAGGCTCGCGGCGGCACCTGCCGGCTGCTGGAGCCGACCGGCGACCCGGACCGGATCCGAGCAGCTGTCCAGGACGCCGCCGCCGAGAACGCCGCCGCCCGGGACGCGGCCGCCCGGGACGCGGCCGCCCGGGACGCGACCGCCCGGGACGCGACCGCCCGGGACGCCGCTGTTCGGGCGCCGCGCAGCGGGCTTCGCGGAGTGGCGTTGCTCTGGCCGCTCGACACGGCACAAGATCATCCGCGGACCGGCCGGGAATCCGGTGCGTACGCCACCCTGGCGCTGATCCACGGCCTGGCCGAAGCAGAGCCCGGTGTCCGGCTGGTGCTGGCCACCCGAGGCTGCCAGCAGACCGGCGACGGCGAGCCGGTCGACCCGGCGCACGCCGCCGTGTGGGGCCTGGGCCGGGTGGCGATGACGGAACGCCCGGACCTCGACGTCCTGCTGGTCGACCTGCCGCCGGCCAGCGGCCCGGCCGCCGGGCACACCGCGGCGGAGGCGCTGCTGACAGCGCTCACCGAGAGCGAGCCGGCGCCGGAGCGCGCGGTCCGGGGCGCCGGAACCCTGGTGCCCCGGCTGGTGCCCGCCCCGGCGCGGCGGCGGGCGCCGCTCACCGTCCGGGCCGGCGGCAGCTATCTGGTCACCGGCGGCACCGGAGCGCTCGGCACGCGGGTCGCCGGATGGCTGCTGGAGCAGGGCGCCGGCCGGGTCTGGCTGCTGTCCCGCACGGGCGCCCGGCAGGACCCGGCGATCGGGGACGACGAGCGGGTGCGGACCCTGGCGGCGGATGTGGCCGACCCGGACGACCTCGCTGCGGCGCTCGCCACGATCCGGGCCGCCGGGCCGCCCCTGCGCGGTGTGGTGCACGCGGCCGGGGCGCTCGACGACGCCCCGCTCGCGGCGCAGTCCCCGGCCCGGCTGGATGTGCCGCTCGGCCCCAAGCTGGCCGCCTGGGACCTGCATCTGAGCACGCTCGACGACCCGCTCGACTTCTTCCTGCTGTTCTCCTCGGTCGCCGGCGTGCTGGGCACGGCAGGACAGGCCGGGTACGCGGCGGGAAACGCCTTCCTCGACGCGCTTGCCGCACATCGGGCAGCGATCGGACGACCGGCGACGAGCATCGCCTGGGGGCCGTGGGCACGGTCCGGCATGGCCGCGCGGATGGATCGGCGGGAGCGGGACCGCCTGGTCGCCGCCGGCCTTCACCCGCTGGAGCCGGCGGCCGGGCTGGAGGTTCTCGGCCACGCCGGATCCGAGCCGTTCCTGCTGGCAGCGGACGCGGACTGGACCCGGGTCGCCACCGGGGCGCCGCACCGGCGCCGCTCCGGCCTGCTCGCCGAACTCGGCGGCGACGCGGCCCCGGCCCGTCCCCGGCGCGCGCGGAACGGCGACGGCGACGGCGCTACCGGCGACGGCTTCCGGGCGCCCGGAAGCGGGCCGGAACGCCTGCTCGCCGGGATCTGGGAGGACCTGTTCGGCCTGGACCGGGTCGGTCTGTCGGACAACTTCTTCGCCCTCGGCGGCGACTCCATCCTCAGCCTGCGGCTGGTCGGAGCGGCCCGCCGGGCAGGGTTGCGGCTGCACGAGTCCGACGTCTTCGAACATCCCACGCTGGCCGCCCTGGCCGCAGCCGCCGGCAGCGAACGCAGCGCCGGTACCAGCAGCACCAGCAGCGCCGGTACCAGCAGCACCAGCAGCACCAGCAGCACCAGCAGCACCAGCAGCGCCGACACAAGCGGCAACGGCCACGAGCCGGCCGGCGACCGCCCGCCCGACCTGTCCGCCTTCGCCGACGCGGGACTCGACGACGCCGACCTGGCCGCACTGGCCGCGCAGCTGAGGGAGTAGCGAACGTGACCGTACCCGGAGTGCACGACATCTACCGGCTGTCCTACATGCAGGAGGGACTGCTCTTCCACAGCGTGGCCGACCCCCAGGCGGCCTTCTACGTCGACCAGGTCGAGTACCGGCTGCACGGACCGGTCGACGCGGCGCTGCTGGTGGCGGCCTGGCAGAAGCTGACCGAGCGGCACGCGGTGCTGCGCACCTCCTTCCATTGGGAGGACATCAAGCAGCCCGTCCAGGTGGTACGGGACCGGGTCGAGGTGCCGCTGGAGGAGCTGGACTGGCGCGACCAGCCGGCGGACGAGCTGGCCGGACGCCTGGAACAGCGGTTGCGAGCGGACCGGCTGGAAGGCTTCGACGTGGACCGGCCGCCGCTGATCCGGCTCACCCTGATCCGGCTCGGCGAGCAGGAGTACGTCTTCGTCCTGCGCTACCACCATCTGCTGCTCGACGCCTGGTCGGCGCTGATGGTGCTGGAAGAGGCGTTCGCCGGGTACGACGAGCTGGCCGCCGGCCGGACGCCGCAGGCCCGGCCGGCGACCCCGTTCGCCGACTACGTGGCCTGGGTCCGCGCCCAGGACCTGAACCAGGCCGAGAAGACCTGGCGCGACGAACTGCGCGGCGTGACCGAGCCGAGCACGCTGCCCTGGATCCGCCCGGTGGCGGCGCCTCCGGCGACGAACGAGCCGGAGGAGAAGGGCTACCCGGAGAAGAAGGGCTACCCGGAGGAGAAGGACAACCCGGAGCAGGTGCTGCACATCCCGGCGGAGACGGTCACCGCTCTCCGCGAGGTCTGCCGCACCGGGCAGGTCGCCTTCGGCGCGCTGCTGCAGACCTGCTGGGCGCTGGTGCTGCGGGCGCACACCGGGCGGGACGACGTGGTGTTCGGCGGGACGCTGTCGAGCCGGCCGGCGGACGTGCCCGGTGTCGAGGAGAGCGCCGGCCTCTTCATCAACACGCTCCCGGTGCGGGTGCGCCTGAACCCGTCCGTCCCGGTCCTGGACGCCGCCGGCACCCTGCAACACCGGCAGGCCACACTGCGCCGGTACGACTTCAGCCCGCTCGAACAGGTGCAGCGCTGGAGCGACGTACCGCCGGGCGTGCCCCTCTTCGACACCATCATGACCGTCCTGAACGTGCCCGGCGTGGGTGTGCTCCGCCGCCGCCGGGGCGCCGTGGAGATCTCCGACGGGCAGTACCGGTACCGCACCAACTATCCGCTCTCGGTGCTGGTGATCCCGGACGGCGACCGGCTGGCGGTCCGGTTCGGATACGACCCCGGCCGGGTCGGCCACGACGCCGTCACCCGGTTGCTCGGCCACTTCGCGACGGTGGTCGGCGCGGTCGCCCGGGAGCCGGGCGCCGCGGTCCGGGACGTACCGGTGATCCCGGCGTCCGAGCAGGCTCGCGTGGGCGGCTGGGCCGGCGAGGACGAGCCCTACCCGGCCGCCACCTTCCCGCAGCTCTTCGAGGAGCGGGCGGACGCGGACGGCGACGCGGTGGCGGTGCGCTGCGGCGGCATGGAGCTGACGTACGCCGAGGTCGACAGGCAGGCGAACCAATTGGCCCGGCACCTGCGGGAGCAGGGTGTGTGCGCCGATGTCGCGGTGGGCGTGTGCCTCGGCCGTACCCCCGAGTGGGTTGTCGCGGCCCTGGCCGCGCAGAAAGCCGGCGGCTATTTCGTGGCGCTGGACCCGGCACACCCGCCCGCCCGGCTGCGGGACATCGTGGCCGACGCGGGCATCGCGGTCGTGGTCACCGACCGGGCGCACCGCTCTCCGCTGCCGCGCGACGGGGTGCCGGCCGTGCTGCTGGACCAGCACCGGGCGGCCATCGCCGGGCTGTCCGAGGATCGCCTGCCGCCGCGTTCCGGACCGGACCATCTGGCCTACTCGATCTACACCTCCGGCTCCACCGGCCGGCCCAAGGGCGTGCTGGTCACCCACCGGGGCCTCGCCAACGTCGTCGCGGCGCAGCGGCGGCTGTTCGGCCTGACGGCCGAAGACCGGGTGCTGCAGTGGGCCTCGCCGACGTTCGACGCGTCGGTCTTCGACCTGGCGATGGCGTTCGGCGCCGGCGCCGCGCTGCACCTGGCGCCGGCCGAGCGGCTGGCGCCCGGTCCGGACCTGCGCGACCTGCTGGTCACCGAGCGGATCACCCAGCTCACCATCACGCCCTCGGCGCTCGCGGCGACGCCCGCCGCGCGGCTCCCGGAGCTGCGCACCCTGGTGCTCGCCGGTGAGGCGCTCGCGGCGGAGCTGGTGCGGGCGTGGTCGCCGGGGCGCCGGGTGTTCAACGCCTACGGCCCGACCGAGGCGACGATCTGGGTGAGCACCGCGGAGTGCGGCCCGGGGGAGGGGCCGCCGCCGATCGGCGTGCCGATCCCCAACGTGCGGGTTCGGGTGCTGGACCGGGACGGCCGCGCGGCCGGTATCGGCATGCCGGGGGAGCTGCACGTCGGCGGGGCCGGCCTGGCCCGGGGCTACGCGGGACGGGCGGCACTGACCGCGCAGCAGTTCGTGCCCGATCCGGACGGTCCGCCGGGCAGCCGGCTGTACCGCACCGGTGACCTGGTCAGCTGGACGGCGGACGGCTCGCTGCGGTTCGTCGGGCGCACCGACCGGCAGGTGAAGGTGCGCGGGCTGCGCATCGAGACCGGTGAGGTCGAGGAGGTGCTGCGCCGGCACGCCGGGGTGGCCGCCTGCGCGGTGGTGGCGCGCGACGCCGAGGACCGGGACGGCCCACCGGACACGCTCGTCGCGTACGTGGTCCCGGCCGCCGGTCCGGTGAGCGCCGACGAGCTGCGCCGGCACTGTGCCGAGGTGTTGCCGGAGTACATGCTGCCCGGCGCGTTCGTGTCGCTGGACCGGCTGCCGCTGACCAGCGCCGGGAAGCTCGACGTCCGGGCGCTGCCGTCGCCGCGCCAGGCGGCGCCCGGCGGCGGGCCGGAGCAGCCGATGACCGTGACCGAGCAGGCGGTCGCCGACCTCTGGCGGCAGGTGCTGCGGGTCGACGACGTCGGCGCGGACAGCGACTTCTTCACGCTCGGCGGCACCTCGATCAAGGCCACCCAGGTGGTCTCCCGGGCGCGCCGCGCGTGGCAGGTGGACATGCCGATCCGGGCGGTCTTCGAGAACCGGACGGTGTCCGCGTTCGCGGCGGAGCTCGAACGGGTGCTGGCGGACGAGATCGACGAGGACGAGCAGGAGGTGCGCGATGGCGACGACCAAGGCGTGGGTGCTGCACGCGGCTGATCCGCGGGCGGAGGCGACCCGGGGCCAGCTGACGCTCGAGCAGATTCCGCTGCGCCGGCCGGAGGCCGGCGAGGTGCTGGTGGAACCCCGGATCGGATGCTGGGAGGCGAACATGGAACACGCCATCGCCCGGCACCCGGTGGATGTGGCACGGCAGCGCGGCGAGGACCGGATCGTGCTGGGCACCTGCGGCGTGGTCCGGGTGCTGGCGACCGGGTCCGGCGTGAGCGGTCTGCGGGAGGGGCAGGAGTGCCTCTGGATCCCGTTCGGCGCGATCGATGAGAACGGATACGCGGAGCGGATCGCGGCGTACGACGCCCCGGGCTCACCGGGGCTGCTCTCCGGCCGCTTCGTGACAGCGGCCCGGCTGTTGCTGCCGCTGCCGGAGGACTCCCGGTACCCGGCCGAGCGCTGGGCGCCGTTCGCCCGGTACTTCACCGCCTGGGACAACTGGCGGGTGGCGCTGCGCTGCTGGCAGGCGCAGGGCGACGACCACTGGGACGAGCCGCCCCTGGTGCTCGGCTGGGGCGGCGGCGTGGTGTTCGCACAGCTGGAGCTGGCCCGCCGGGCGGGCTTTCGGACCGCCATGGTCTCCGGGCGGGACAGCCGGCTGGCCGGCATCGCCGCGTCCGGCGCCACGCCGATCGATCGCCGGGAGTTCCCGGACCTGGACCACGACGCGGCGAAGGCGTCCGGTGACCCGGACGCGCTGGATCGCTATGCCGACTCCCGGGACCGGTTCGTCGAGCGGGTACGGGAGCTCAGCGGCGGCCGCGGCGCATCGATCTTCCTGGACAACCTGGGTGGCGGCCTGCACCGGGTGACGCTGCGGTCGCTGGCCCGCGAGTCGGTGCTGTCCACGGTGGGATGGAAGCACGGGATGCGGCTGTCGAACATGCGGGCCGTGGAGTGCATCGGCCGGCACATCCACGTGCACACCCACGCCTGGCGTTTCCAGGACTGCCGCCGGATCCGCGACGTGCAGGAGAGCACCGGCTGGCTGCCCGAGATCACCGAGCCGGTCGCCTCGTTCGACGCGATACCGCAGCTCGCGGACGCGTACTCGCGGGACGTCTTCGACAGCTACTTCCCGTTGTACGAGGTCAACGCGTGAATCGTGGTGGCACCGCGCTCCGGGCCGAGCGCGGTGCCACCACCTACCCGCGGCGGGTCATCAGCCGGTAGGTCGCGGCCAAGCCCACCACGCACCAGGCTGCCAGCACGGCGTACGGAGTGACCGAGATGCCGCCGGCCGCCGGTGTGAGCGTCTCCCGGATGACCTGTGCCATGTACTGGAACGGCAGGACGACGTGGATCGCCTGGAGCCAGCCCGGCAGCCGGTCGGCCGGGAAGTTCACCGGGGAGAACATCAGCGTGACGAAGACGATGAGCTGCGCCACCAGGCCCACCGCTGCGGCCGGCAGCGCGTGCGCCATTCCGTAACCGAGCGCCGTGGCGGTCAGCGCCACCAGCAACGCGGCCGGGACCAGCAGCCCGTGCACCTGCAGGTCGAGGTCGAAGCGGAACGCCGCGACCAGCACGGACAGGACCAGGCTGGGCAGCGCGCCGACGATCCAGATGGTCAGGCCGGCGGCGACCGAGGCCATCGGCGGCACCGGCAGCGTCTGGTCGAACTCGAAGCTGCCCTGCAGTTTGCTCTGCGCCACCATGTTCGGCGCCATCACCAGCCCGACCGTGATCAGGCCGAGGGTGGGCCCACCGGTGGCCAGGAACGCCGCGCTGGTGGTGTCCACGGTGGGCATCAGGTAGGCGAAGCCGACGATGATGCCCACCGACAGCCCGGTCGAGACCAGGGCGAACAGCGGCAGCAGGAAGCGCAGGCGCAGGGCGTTCCAGCGGACCAGCAGGGCATAGCTACGAAGCCACGACATCGTGTTCCTCCTCCAGGGCCAGGTAGATGTCCTCGACCCGGACCGGCGAGAGGGTGAACTCGCTGATGGCGCCGGCCGCCTGCAGCCGCGCGGCCCACTCGGCGGCGGTCGCGGAGTCCCCGGTGTCCAGCCGGTACACCAGCCGGTGCCGCTCGCGCCGTGGCGGCGGGGAACGGAACGGCGGCGGCGGGGACGGCTCCTCGCGGCCGGGCGTGACGGCGATCTCCAGCCGGACCGGCGGGCCGGCCTCGGCGCGCAGCTCGGCGACCGTGCCGTCGACCACCACCCGTCCGTGCGCGAGCACCGACAGGCGGTCCAGGATGCCCTCGACCTCGGTGAGGTTGTGGGTGACCAGGACGACGGCGGCGCCCGCGTCGGCGAGTGCCCGGACGTGTTGCCAGAGCAGGCGGCGGCGTACCGGGTCGACGTCGTTGCTCGGCTCGTCGAGGATGACCACCCGGCCGGGGCGGACGGCGGCCAGCCCGTACGCGGCGAGCCGCCGCACGCCGCCGGACAGCCGCTCTCCGGGCGTGTCGGCCCATTCGGTGATGTCCAGGGCCTCCATCAACGTCTGCGTGGCGCCGGCGGCCTCCGCCCGGGAGGCGCCGCGCATCCGGGCGACCAGGGAGATCGCCTGGCGTGGTGTCACCCCCATGAGGGGGACCTGCGCCTGGGGCTGCACCGAGCAGACCCGCCGGGCGAAGCCGGGGTCGGCCACCGGGTCGCCGTCGCCGATCCGGATCGTCCCACTGGTCGGCCGGATCGCGCCGGCGACCTGCCTGACCAGGGTGGTCTTGCCGGCTCCGTTGTGCCCGAGCAGGCCGTAGACCTCGCCTGCGGCAACCGTGATGCTGATGTCGTCGTTCGCGAGAACGCCGCGGGGATACTCCTTGCGAACATGGTCTATGCGAAGGTCCATGTCGACTCCGATACTAATCGGTATTCGGATACCGGCCAGTATCTGACTTGCCGGTGAGCCGGTCAAGCCGAACACGGGAGAGGGGCGCGATGGAGCGCATGGGGCGGCGGGAACGCCAGCAGTACAACCGGGCCCGTCTGCTCGACGCGGCGCAGAGGCTGCTCGCCCAGCGCGGCTGGTCCGCGTCGCTGGACGAGATCGCCCGCGACGCGGGGCTGACCAAGGGCGCCGTCTACTCGAGTTTCGCCAGCAAGGAGGACATCCTGATGGCGTTGCTGGACCGCCAGCTGGGCGCCGCCAGCGCCGAGCTGGCGGACAGTGTTCCCGCTGCTGACGGCGACGGCACGGTGCGCGCGTTCACGGCGCTCAGCGAGGACAACTCGGCGGCCGGGCGGGCCCCGGCGAACGCGGAGTTCGCCATGCTGATGCTGGAGTTCTGGCTGGCCGCGATGCGGGACGAGCAGGTTCGCCCGCGCTACATCGACGCGCTGCGGCGCACCCGCGCCCGGGTCGCCGACCAGATCGCCGATCAGGCCGGCCCGGACCCGGAGACGCTGCGGCGCACGGCCACCCTGCTGCTCGGCCTGGACATCGGGCTGAGCATCCAGCGTTTGATCGACCCCGAGTCGGTCCCGGAGTCGTGGTACGCCGACGCCTTCCGGATGCTGATCGGGTCCGCCGGAGAAGGTGCGGACGCGAGCTAGTTCTGGTCGCGCAGGCTCAGCGGGCGCATGTCGGTCCACACCTCGTCGATGTGGGCCAGGCACTCCTCGCGGCTGCCGGTCACCCCGGCGGATCTCCAGCCCTCCGGCAGCGGCCGGTCGGCGGGCCAGATCGAGTACTGCTCCTCGTCGTTGAGCACGACGACGTGCTGCGGTGCGGCGAAGCTCATTTCCGGCGTCTCCCTGTGGTGTGGTCGGCGAATCTCGTCGGGCATCCATGGGTGTCGCTCGGTCGAGCCTAGGGCGGTCCGGCGGCGGCGGCAAACGCTCTCGCGCCATCGATCGCGGCGGGATTGTGAGGTGGATCATAGTCATCTCGGTCAAGGTGCCTAACCCATAAAACATACCGGATCAATGGAGTACGCCTAATCGCCCGTTCAGTCCCGCCGGAGTGGCGCCGCTGGCGATTTGCCGGCACCCGCCTTTCTCGATATGTAGGAATAAGCGTCCCGGTGGAGAAATGCCGGTACAGGTGGCAGCTGAGGACCTGTTCAACTGATGCCGCCCCGCTTGAATCGCGATCATACGATGCCGATGATCGATGCCTACCGCGTCGTTGGTCACAGTGGGCGGTGTTACTGTGGCCACCGCGTGTGATTCGGCGAATAGAACCACGGCTGCAGTACGGGGGCGTATGCAGGTGACTTCGAGGCGTTCATCAGCGCAGCGAGTTATTCGATTGTCGATCAAAGACATCGGTCCACCGGATTCACCACGCAACGGTGGAATCGATGAAGATCATGTGCGCCGGCTGGCGAGTCAGGCAACGGCGTTACCGCCGATCCTGGTGCACGCCGGGACAATGCGTCTCATTGATGGGGCGCACCGTCTGAGAGCGGCATTGCTGCGTGGTGAGTCGAGCGTCGACGCGGTTCTTTTCCCGGGTGCCCTGGAAGAGGGATTCCGGGTCGGAGTGCGGGCGAACATCCGGTACGGCCGCCCGCTGAGCCGGTCCGAGCGGCGCGCCGCGGCGGAGCGGATCGTCCGGTCCCACCCGATGCTCTCCGACCGGGCGATCGCCGAGGATGTCGGTCTGTCGACCCGGACCGTGGCGGACATCCGCCGCGGCGTCGACGGCGGCCGGGCCACGATCCGGATCGGCCGGGACGGCCGGACCCGCCCGCTGTCCGCGATCGACGGCCGGAAACGCGCTGTTCAGGTGCTCGCCGAGCGCCCGGACTGCTCGCTGCGGCAGGTCGCGCGGGAGGCCGGGATCTCCCTCGGCACCGCACGTGACGTGCGGCATCGGCTGCGATCGGGTGACGATCCGCTGCTTCGCGCCACGGCCCGGCCCGCGCCGGCGGCGGACCCGGCCCCGCCGCCGGATCGCGAGCGGGAGCGCGCCGACGTCGGCGCACTGATCAAAATCCTGCGCCGGGATCCCTCGATCCGCTACACCGAGCGCGGCCGCGGCATGTTGCGCTGGCTCAGCGTTCGCATGGTCAACTCCAAGCAGTGCGCGGAGGTCGCCGAGATGGTCCCGCCGCACAGCGCGGGCATGCTCGCAAAGATCGCCCGGGAATGCGCCGCGGCCTGGTCCGAGCTCGCCGACGAACTGGAACACAAGCACACCTGCTGATCGGCGAGTAATTGCAGCGGTTGAACGCTGTCCCAGGTGCCCATTCAACGGATCAATGCGTTCAACTGATTACTTTCCATTTCGTGCTACCGTCCCGGCGGATCAAAAAATCCATGGGGGAGGATTCGCAATGCCTTCGTTTCCGCAACAGGACGAGGTGCCCGTTTCCCGAACGTTGAACGAACAATCCCGGGTGATAATCCAGAAATGCATCGCCGATCTGACGGCGTTGCTCACCGGGATGGAACCGGGACCGGAACCCGAGGCGGGACCGTTTCCGCTGACCGATTTACAACAGGCTTACCTCATCGGCGAACAGGGCGTCGCCCGGAACGCGTCGCCGGCTCTCTACATCCAGGAGTACGCGTTCCCCGCCTCCGCTCACCTGGATCTCGCCGGTTTCGCGGACGCGGTGGCGCGGGTCCGGCGCGGGTATCCCGTGATGCGGACCCGGATCACCGCGGACGCCCACCAGTTCTTCGGTCGAGTGTCCGATAATGACAACCCGGCGGAGCTGATCCAGATCGTGGATCGCACCGCCGTGCGGGCCGACAAGATTGACGCCGAGCTCGCGGTGCTGCGCGCGTCGCTCCCCGAGGACGTTCCGGACAACGCCGCCGGCCGCCCGTTCCTGTTCCGCTTCGTGCGGCTGCCCGGCGGCGTCGTCCACCTGCAGGTCGCGCTCCGGCTCGCGGTCTTCGACGGGGTCACCATCCAGCTGCTCTTCGCCGAACTCGCGCGGTGCTACGCCGATCCGGCGTACCGGCCGGCCGGCGACGAGTCGTACCTGGACTTCCTGACCCGCCTGGAACGCCGCCGCACCACGCCGGAGTACCGGGCCGCCGAGCGCTACTGGCAGTCCCGGCTGGACACGATGGCGCCCGCGCCGGACCTGCCCCGGGCGGCCGACGGCGCCGGCCACCCCGACGTGCCGCTGCACCGGTCCGCCCACCGGCTGCCCGGCGACCGCTGGAAGAGCTTCCGGCATCACGCCGCCGAACACGGGGTATCGCCCGGTCTCGCGCTGCTGACGCTCTACGTCGAGTGCCTGCTGCGGTGGACCGGCGGACGCCCGGGCACTGTCGCGGTGCTCGCCTCCAGCCGGTCCGGCACGGCCGGCGTGCCCGACCGGATGTGGGGCAACGCCGCCTCCACCGTGCTGGTCGGTTACGACGAGGCGCCGGGCTCCTTCCTGGAGCGGTGCCGGGCGGTGCAGGAACGGCTCTACGACGACCTGGACGCGAGCGCGATGTCCGGCGTCGAGGTGGGCCGGGAGCTGAACCGCAGAACCGGCGGGGTGGGCAACCCGGTGCCGGTGGTGTTCAGCAGCGGGATCGAGCTGGTGCCCGGGCTGGCCGACGGCTTCCGGCTCGCGGTTCCCGGCGGCGAACTGGTGCACGGCGCGATCGCCACGCCCGAGGTGCTGCTCGACCACCAGACCTACGAGCTCGGCGGCGACCTGGTGTGCAACTTCGACCACGACCGGTCGGCCTACCCGCCCGGCATGATCGACGACCTCGCGGATTACCACCGGGAACGCCTCGAGGAGCTGGCGGAGGGCACGGGCGCGTGGGCCCGTACCTCTCCCGCGCCGTTGCCGGAGGCGCAGCTGGCCGCACGCCGTGCCGCGAACCGGACCGAGACGCCGGGTCTGGAGGGCGAGCTGCACGAAGCGGTCATCGACCGCATGCGCGACCAACCCGATGCCGTCGCGCTCATCGACGGCGAGCGCACGCTGACCTACGGCGAGCTGGACCGTCTCTCCGCCGCGCTCGCCGTCCGCCTGCGCGAGGCCGGCGTGGGCGCCGGATCGACCGATGGCGGTGCGGGTGGCGACGCCGCCGGGCCCGGCCTCGTCGCGGTTCACCTGCCGAAATCCTGGGCGCAACCGGTCGCGGTGCTGGCCGTGCTCCGGGCCGGCGGCGCCTACCTTCCGGTCGGCCCGACCTGGCCCGCGTCGCGGATCGTCCAGGTCCTGCGGCAGAGCGGCGCGGTCGCCATGATCACGCTGGACGGCACGCCGCCGGCCGGGATGCCGGAGCTGCCGACGCTGACCGTGTCCGGGGACGCCGGCGTCACCGTGGAGTCCGCTCCGGACGGCCTCGGCGGCGACCGGGACCGGACCGCCTACGTCATCTACACCTCCGGCTCGACCGGCACGCCGAAGGGCGTGGTGATCTCGCACGGAGCGGCCACCAACACGCTGCGCGACCTGGCCGGACGCCTCGGCCTGAGCCCGCGCGACCGGGTCCTCTCGGTCTCCTCGCTCGCCTTCGACCTCTCCGTCTTCGACATCTTCGGCATCCTCGGGACCGGCGGCACGGTGGTCATTCCGCGGGACAGCGACGTGCCGGAGCCGGACCACTGGGGACAGCTGTGCCGCGAGCACGGCGTCACGATCTGGAACTCGGTGCCGGCCCTGCTGGCGATGACGCTGGAGTACCTCGCCGACCGGGCCCCGGAGATGTTCGGCACGCTGCGGCTGGCCATGCTCAGCGGCGACTGGATCCCGCTGCCGCTGCCCGGCCGGGTCGCCGAGGTGGCGCCGGACGCCCGGGTGCTCGCCATGGGCGGCGCGACCGAGGCCTCGATCTGGTCCAACTACTTCTGGGCCGACGAACTGCCCGAGGGCTGGTCCACGGTTCCCTACGGCCGGCCGCTGGCGAACCAGACCATGCACGTGCTGGACCGCCGGCTCGCGGACGCCCCGGAGTGGGTGCCCGGTGACCTCTACATCGGCGGGACCGGGGTGGCCGACGGGTACCGCAACGCCCCGGACCTGACCGCCTCGTTCTTCTCCGTCGACCCGGCCAGCGGAGAGCGTCGCTATCGGACCGGCGACCGGGCCCGCTACCGTCCCGGCGGCATCCTGGAGTTCCTCGGCCGCCAGGACGACCAGGTCAAGGTCGGCGGGCACCGGATCGAGCTCGGTGAGATCGAGACCCGCCTGCTGGCGCACGACGCGGTGCGGACCGCGGTGGCCGCGGTGGCGGACGCCGGGGGTACGCCCTATCTCGCCGCCTTCGTCACGGCGGTGCCCGGTCACGCGCCCGACCCGGCGGCGCTTCGTGACCACCTGGCCGCCGAGGTGCCGTCGTACATGGTTCCCGGCGTGATCCAGGTGATGGACGAGCTGCCACTGAGCGCCAACGGCAAGGTGGACCGCAAGACCCTCCTGAGCCGGCTCGCCGGTCTCACCCCGGCGCCCGCAGACGGTACGGCGGGTGTGCCGCCCCGCACCACTGACGAGTCCCGGCTGCTGGCGGTGTGGCGCGAGCTGCTCGGCCCCGAGGTCCGTGGCGTCACCGACGACTTCTTCACGCTCGGCGGCAACTCGCTGCTCGCGGTGCGGCTGTTCCACCGGATCAAGGAGGAGCTCGGGCACACCCTGCCCCTTTCCTCGCTGATGCGCAGCCGGACCGTGGCCGAGCAGGCCCGCCTGCTCCGCTCGGACGATCCCCGGCAGGAGGCCTCGCCGCTGGTCCGGATCAAGGACGGCGATCCGCACCGGGTGCTGGTCCTGGTGCACCCGGTCGGCGGTGACGTGCTCTGCTACCAGCCGCTGGTGCACGCCCTGGCGGACTGGTCCGGCCCGGCCGGGATGACCGTGCACGGCCTGCGGGCGCTCGGGCTGGTGCCGGGCGAGGACACCCCGGAGAGCCTGACCGCTGCGGCGCAGCGGTACGCCGAGGAGATCTGCCGGTCGGTGCCCGAGTCCGCGGTCGTGCACCTGGTCGGCTGGTCGATGGGCGGCACCATCTCCACGCAGCTGGCCGGCCTGCTCGCCGGGCGCGACCGCCGGGTCGGCTCGGTGACCGCGATCGACTCCTTCATCGGCGGCCCGGACGCCGCAGTGGTCACCCCGGCCGAGCGGGTCGCCGGTTTCTTCCACGACCTGGCGCAGGGCGCCGACGTCACCGGGTACGTCCCGCGGACGGCGACCGAGGCGGACCTGTGCGCGATCCAGGAGTCGTTGCTGAGTGCCGGCCTGGTGACCGATCGGATCGCCGCGGAGGACCTGACCCGGCTCTTCGCCGTCTACCGGCACAACTCCGTCATCCTGGAGCAGCACGTCCCCGGGCCCGCCCCGGACCGGCTGATGCTGCTGCAGGCGCAGGACACCCGGCCTGACACGTTCCCGGCGCTGGTCCCGCTGCGGGAGGTGCTGGCCGGCGCCCCGGAACCGCAGTGGCTGCCCGGCGACCACTACACCGTGATGACCCCGGAGCGATCGGCCGAGATCGCCGCCCTGGTGGCCGCGCACATCGGCGCGACGGAGTCGCCGGCCGCCTCCGTCCTGACCACCGAGCTGCAGTACATGCTCGGAAAACTCTGGTGCTGACCCGTTCTCCGCTCACCTTTTGGAAGGAACCCCTCGATGCCTGGTAAGCAGCCTGAGATCTGGAACTCCGGCACGTTCGACGTGATGCGCCGCAAGCTCATCCCGTCGTTCGATCTGATCTACTCCAGTGGAGTCCACGCGGTTGTCGAGACCGTCCCGGAGAACGCCCGCATCCTCGACCTCGGCGCCGGGACCGGCCTGCTCGGCGGCGCGATCCTGGACCGGTTGCCCGACGCGGAGCTGGTGCTCGTCGACCACTCCGACGCGATGCTGGCGAAGGCACGGGAGCGCTTCGCCGGCAACCCCAGGGTCACCGTCGAGGTGGGCGACATGCGCGACCCGCTGCCGGCCGGCCCGTTCGACGCGGTGGTCTCCGGCCTGGCCATCCACCACCTCACCCACGAGGGCAAGCAGGACCTCTTCCAGCGCATCCGCGAGGTGCTCACCCCGCAGGGCGTGTTCGTCAACGTCGAGCAGCTGGCCGGCCCCAACCCGGCCGTCGAGGCGATGTACGACTTCCAGCACGAGGCCCACGTGCAGCGGATGGACTGCCCGCCGGACGAGTGGGCGGCCGGCCGGGAGCGGATGAAGCTCGACATCTGCGCCACCCTGGAGGACCAGCTGGAGTGGCTGCGCAAGGCCGGGTTCGGCCAGGTCGACTGCCTCGCCAAGGACTGGCGTTACGGCACGTACGCGGCCTGGGTGGCGCAGTGATGCCGGTTCTCTGCCAGGCGTTCCGCGAGGTCGCGGCCGGCCGGGCGGACCAGGTCGCGATCGTCGACGTCGACGACACCGCGATCCGGTACGGCGAACTCGTCGCGCTCGTCGAACGCCTCGCCGCCGGCCTGTACGCCAAGGGGGTCCGCGAGGGTGACACGGTCGCCTTCGCGCTGCCCAACAGCGCCCGATACGTGGCTTTGATCCTGGCAGTGGCCCGGGTCGGCGCCCGCTACGTGCCGCTGATGGTCAACTTCGGCCCGGAGGACACCCGCCGCGCGATCGAGCAGAGCACGCCCGTGCTGCTGGTCGCCGGCCGGGAGCACCACGTCGCGTCCGGAGCGGTGCCGGTCGTCTCGCTGGAGGCGCTCGCGGCCGACGCCCCGGCCGCGCCGGAGAAGGCGTACACCGGGCTGTTCCGGCAGTTGTGGACCTCCGGCTCGACCGGGTTCCCGAAGATGATGGTCTGGCGGCAGGACAAGTTCCTCACCGAGCGGCGGCGGTGGCTGGCCGACGTCGGCATCCGCGCCGACGACGTCTTCTACTGCCGCCACCCGCTCGACGTCGCGCACGCCACCGACCTGCACATGTTCGCCGCGCTGCTCAGCGGCGCCCGGCTGGTGCTGGCCGACCCGGCCGACTCGCCGGCGGCCTACCTGAGCCGGTTGCGGCGCAGCCGGGCCACCGTGATGAGCGCGCTCCCGGCGCACTACGAGATGCTGGTCCGAGCCGCTGAGCAGGACGGCGGCCGGGTGGATCTGCCGGCGATGCGGTTGCCGATGTGCGGCGGCGCGTACCTGAGCCCGGCCGTGGTCCGGGCGGCCGCCGAGCGGCTCGGCATCCACATCCGGCAGATCTACGGCTCCACCGAGTTCGGCATCGCGGCCGGCAACATGGCCGACGAACCGCAGACCGACGGGTCGGTGACCGCGGTCCAGGGTGTCGGCATGCGGATCGCCCCGCTGGTCGACGGGCACTGGGACGTCGGCGAGCTGGTGCTCCAGTCGGCCTGCACCAGCGAGGGCTACCTCTTCGCCGACGAGGCGAACCGCCGTACCTTCCGCGGCGGCGAGTTCTGGACCGGCGACGTCGCTCAGCGGACCGGCGCCGGCGCGGTCCGGGTGATCGGCCGGGTCTCCGAGGTGCTGACCGCGGCGACCGGCCCGCTGCCCGCGCCGCTGCTGGACGCCGAGTGCGTCGCGGCCTGCCCGGGCAGCGAGGTGGTCTGCCTGCCGGCCGAGCCGGGAAAGCTGTCCGACCGGGTGATCGTGGTGATCGACGCCGGCGCGGCGCCGGCCGCGGAGGTGACCGGCCGGGTCGAGGAGATCCTCGCCCGGCACCGGCTGCGGGCCGACCTGCACGTGGTCGAGGACATCCCGCACACACCGGTCGGCAAGGTCGACAAGCCGGCGCTGCGCCGCCTGTTCGCCCTGGCGAGCCGGTGATGCGGCCGCACGAGCACGGCAGCGGACCTGCCGTGATCCTGATTCCCGGCCTGGGCGCCAGCCGGCGGTTCTTCGATCCGCTGGTGGACGACCTGGCCCGCGACCATCGGGTGATCACCGTCGACCTGCCCGGTCACGGCGACCGCCCGGCCCCCGAGCGAGTGCCGGATCTGCACGAATGCGCCGCCGAGCTGCGCCGCGTGATCGACGGGCTGGGCGAGGAGCGGGTCAGCCTGGTCGGCTGGTCGCTGGGCGCCACGGTGGCCTGGACGTACCTGAGCGAGTTCGGCGAGGACCGGGTGCGGCGGCTGGTCAGCGTCGAGCAGACGCCGTGGCTGGTCACCGGCCCGGACTGGCGGTACGCCGCGTTCGGCTCGCTGGACGAGCAGGGCGCGCAGATTCTGCTCGCCGACGTGGAGCGCGACTGCGGCGCGTTCGTCGAGACCCTGGTCACGAGCTCGTTCGCGGACCGGACGGAACCGGACCCGGCACTGCTCGGCCGCCTGGTCGCGGAGGGGCGCCGGGCAGACCCGGCAGCGATCCACGGCCTGCTGTCCGACGTGCTGAAGCAGGACTGGCGTGACCGGGTGGGCGCGATCGGCGTACCCACCCTGCTGATCCACGGCCGTCGCAGCCGGGTCTACCCGCCGCAGGTCGGCGCCTGGCTGGCCGGCGCGATGCCGGACGCCCGCGTCGAGTTCCTGGAGGACTCCGGGCACCTCTGCTTCCTCGAGGAATCCCGGCGTTTCAGCACCGTGCTCCGTGACTTCCTGACAACCGAGGAGAAGGCATGACGTCGTCAACACCGGCGAGCCGCCTGTGCTGGATCTACCCCGATCGCGGCACGGTACGGCAGCGGTCCGCCGAGGCCGCCGCCATCTGGACCACCTACACCGAGATCGCGGCCGACTGCGGCCTGGCGATGTCGCTGCACAAGTCGGAGGCGCTCGCGGTCGACGCGACCGGTCCGGGCGAGCCCCGGGTGTTCCTGGACGGCGAGCGGATCACCCCGCAGGACACCATCCTGATCACCTCGCTCTGGTCCCTGCCGCACCAGGTGAGCGAGGTGTGCAACCAGCTGTTCGCGTACTCGATCGTCGAGCAGGCCGGCTTCTATCTGCCGATTCACCCGCGGATGTCGTACATCACCACGGACAAGATGGCGACCATGCTCTACCTGCGGGACTGTCCGGTCCAGCGGGTGCCGACGGTGCGGATCGGCAGCGGCCGGGACGCGATCAGCCGGCACTACGAGCCCGCGCTGGAGAACCTGGAGTACCCGCTGATGGTGAAGCCGGCGTACTGGGGGATGGGTATCGGGGTCTGCCTGGCACACGACGAGCACGAGCTGCGTGGCCTGGTCGGGCTGGCCGGGGGAGCGGACACCGCCCTGGTGCTGCAGCCCTATCTGGGCAAGGGCGTCAACGACTTCCGGGTCTACGTGATCGACGGCAAGGCGCACACCGTGCTGCAGCGGATCCCGCAGGGCGCCTCGCTGACCGCGAACCTGGTCAACGGCGGCCGGCTGGAGTACCCGCCGCTGCCGAAGGAACTGGAGAGCTCGATCGACTACATCGCCGAGCGGTTGCGGATGCCGTACTTCGCCGCCGACTTCCTCTGGGACGGCGAGCAGTTCTGGCTCTCCGAGGTGGAGCCGGACGGCGCGGTCGGCTACGCGCAGACCGAGGAGATCGCGAAGATCCAGCGGCCGGTGATCGAGGCCCGGTTCCGGGCGTACCTGGCCGCGCACGCGGAGTGGATCAGCCGGGCGGGAGCGTCGGCATGACGGCTGGGGAGACGATCGGGAGCCTGCCGTTCGAGGACGTGCTGACGCAGGCTCGCGGCCTGGAGGGACGCGGTGGCACGCCGGTGCCGGCCGGCGCCGCCGCGCTCACCGACCTGGCGATCGCCGGGCCGGCCGAGATCCGGGCGGTGACCTACGAGCAGTCCCGTGGCTCCGGCGCGGCGCTGATGTCCAGCGGCGGGACCACCGGGCGGCCGAAGCTGACCTACGTGCCGTTCCACCAGGCGGTGGACCGGGTGCTGCGGGAGTGGCGACCGATCGGCCCGGACAACGTGGTCCTCAACCTGTTCAACCCGGGCCGGCTCTGGGCCTCGCATTACTACATCCAGGCGCTGGCCGAGAAGTCCCGCAGCACGGTGCTGCCCTCCGGCGGCTTCGCCCCGGAGGACGTCGGGCACTGGGTGCCGATGTTCACCGAGATCGGGCTGGACACCCTGACCGGTACGCCGAGCGCGCTCGCCGACTTCGCCGAAGGCCTGATCGCCTCCGGCGAGACGCTGGACATCACCACGATCATCTGGCTGGCCGAGCCGTGGACCGACGCGAAGCTGCAGACCGTGCAGAAGGCGTTCCCGGACGCCCGGTACTGGGCGAACTACGGATCGGTGGAGACCTACATCATCGCCACCAACACGCCCGACTGCGATCTGTCCACATTGCATCTGATGCCGGACCAGGTCCTGGAGCTGGACGACGCGGGAGCGTTGCTCAGCAGGCGCGGTGACGGGTGGGTGATGCCCGCCGTGCGGTATCGTCTCGGTGACCGATTGTCGTCCGCCGCATGCCGTTGTGGACGTCCCGACGGTCTCCGGGTTCTCGGCCGAGCCGATGACGCGGTCAGCCTGCGCAGCGCTCTGTTCAGCGTCGGCGAGGTGGTGGCGCATGCCCGCACCTTCGCCGGCGTCGACGAGGCGAGGCTCGTGCTGACCCGCGACCTGGAGTCTCCGAAGGCTGCGACGGCGCTGACCCTCGAGTACTCCGGTGATGCCGATCCGGAGGCGGTCCGCGCCTATCTCACCGCGCACTTCTATCACCTCGCCGCGGTGCACAGCCGATTCCCCGGGGCGATCACCGCGCAGCGCGTGGACAAGGTGAGCCGTGTGGAGCGCACCAACAAGGTGGCGCCCGCAGTCTGGAGGGAATAGGTGACATCCGATGTGGCTGAACAGGGTGCAGAGGCCCGTGCGGGATGGCGGCGCAATCCGTGGATGAGTCTGGTCGTCCTGGCTCTCGGGTTCTTCCTGACGATGCTGGACGTCTCCATCGTCAACATCGCCATCCCGGACCTGCGCAGTGAGTTCGACGCCTCGCTGCCGACAGTGCTGTGGGCGGTCAACGCCTATGTGCTGGTCGTGGCGGTGCTGCTGATCACCGCGGGCCGGCTCGGGGACCTCTTCGGTCCACGGCGGCTGTTCGTCGTCGGCATCACGATCTTCACCGTGTTCAGCCTGCTCTGCGGCCTGGCGCAGAGCCCGCAGCAGCTGATCGCCGCCCGTGCCCTGCAGGGCCTCGGCGCGGCGCTGCTGCTCCCGCAGACCATGTCCATGATCGTCAGCCTGTTCCCGCCCACCCGGCGGGGTCTTGCTCTGGGCATCTGGGGCGCGGTCGGCGGTGTCGCCGCGATCGCCGGCCCGGCCCTGGGCGGTGTGCTGGTGACCACCCTGGACTGGCGATGGATCTTCCTGGTGAACGTCCCGATCGGCGTGGCCGCCGTGGTGCTCACCTTCCTGGTCGTGCCGGACCTGCGGTTCGACCGGCGGCACCGGCTGGACTTCGCGGGCATCGCGCTCGCCTCCGCCGCCCTGTTCTGCCTCACCTTCGCGCTGATGGAGGGTGAGCGATTCGACTGGGCGCCGTGGATCCTGGCGATGCTGGGCGCGGCCGTGGTGCTCGGCGCGGCGTTCGTCTGGCAGCAGGGACGCCGCCAGGAGGCCGAGCCGCTGGTGCCGTTCGCGCTGTTCGAGCTCCGGTCGTACCGGGCGATGGTCCTGGTGGCGGCGTCGGTCTCGTTCGGAATCATCGGCTTCATGCTGGTGATGACGCTGTTCTTCCAGTCCGTACTGGGCTTCTCGGCGCTCGCCGCCGGCCTCTCGCTCGCCCCGCCGGCGGTACTCTCCACCCTGATGGCGCCGTTCGCCGGCAAGCTCACCGACCGCCTGGACGGCCGGCTGCTGCTCCTGGCCGGCCTGGTGCTGACGATCGTGGGCATGGGCTGGGCGGCCGCGGTGATGGACCTGGACGCGCAGTGGTTGTCGTTCCTCGGCCCGATGCTGGTGATCGGGCTCGGCAACGGCCTGCTGATCGCGCCGATGGCCGCGGTGGCGATGCGGGAGGTGCAGCCGCCGCTGGCCGGTGCGGCGTCCGGCCTGATGAACGCCATCCGCCAGCTCGGCCAGGTCGCCGCGATCACGCTGATCGGGTTGCTGCTGGCCCAGCGGCTGGCCGCGTGGCCGGACGGCGCGGCACCGGACGGCCCGTACGCCGACGCGCTGCGCCTCGGCATGGTGCTTCCGGCCGTGGCCATCCTGGTCGGCATCATCGCCTGCCTGCCCGCCGCGGCAGCGGCGCTCCGCAAGCCCGCCGCCTCCTGAACCCGGAGCCTCCCGATGCGTGTGACGTTCTTCTTCGACCCGCTCTGCCCGTGGGCCTGGATCTCTTCCCGCTGGCTGCTGGAGGCGGCCCGGGTGCGCGAGATCGAGCCGGTCTTCGACCTGATGAGCCAGGCCTATCTGTACGAGGGGCAGGACCTCACCGAGGACCAGCGGGCCACCGTCCGCGACATGATCAAACCGTTGCGGGTGCTCTCCGCGGCCGAGCAGAAGTACGGTGCGGAGGCGATTCCCCGGCTTTACGACCAGCTCGGCGTGCGGCTGCAGAACCAGGGTCTGCGGCACCGGCGCGAGGTCTGGCCGCAGGTCCTTGCCGACGGCCTGCGCGAGGCCGGGTTCGACGCCGGTCTCGCCGCGGCAGCGGAGACCGGCGAGCACGACGCGCGCATCCGGCGCACGCACGACCTCGCTGTGGCCGCGGCCGGCCCGGAGGCGGGCACTCCGGTGATCCGTTTCGACGAGGCCGGCGGCGCGGCGTTCTTCGGTCCGGTCGTCTCCCCGGCGCCGCGCGGGGAGGAGGCCGGCCGGCTCTGGGACGGCGTGGCGTTGCTTGCCGCAACCCCGGGCTTCTACGAGATCAAACGATCCCGCATGGGTGGGCCCGTGTTCGAGTGACAGTTGACGAGGGAGCTGATCATGGCACGAAGCACATTCCCGGTACGGATGCCGCTCCAGCGGTCCAGCAGCCTCCCGGTGGCGCGTTACGCGGCGCCGGCCACGGTGGATCTCGCCGACCGGACCTGGCCGGCGCGGCGGATCACCGAGGCGCCGCGCTGGCTCTCCACCGATCTGCGTGACGGCAACCAGGCGCTGCCCCGGCCGATGGACATCGAGCGCAAGAGCCGGCTGTTCCGGATGCTGACCCGGATCGGCTACAAGGAGATCGAGATCGGTTTCCCGGCGGCGAGCGAGACCGAGTTCGCGTTCACCCGCAAGCTGATCGAGAACGACGAGATTCCGGACGACGTGGTGATCCAGGCGATCGTGCCGGCTCGCGCCGACCTGATCCGCCGGACCTTCGAGGCCCTCGCGGGCGCGCCCCGGGCCATCGTGCACCTCTACAACTCCACCTCGGCGATCCAGCGCCGGGTGGTGTTCGGGATGGACCGCGCCGGGATCCGGCAGCTCGCGGTGGACCACGCCCGGCTCTGCCGTGAGCTGGCCGACGAGCATCCCGGTGTGATCGGCTTCGAGTACTCGCCGGAGTCGTTCTCGCAGACCGAGCTCGACTTCGCGGCGGACATCTGCTCCGCCGTGATGGACGTGTGGCAGCCGGCGCCGGACCGGGAGATCGTCATCAACCTGCCGGCCACGGTGGAGTGCGCCGGCCCGGGCATCTTCGCCGACCAGGTGGAGTGGATGAGCCGGAACCTGCCGTACCGGGAGAACGTCTGCCTCTCGCTGCACCCGCACAACGACCGGGGCACCGGTGTGGCAGCGGCGGAGCTCGGCCTGCAGGCCGGCGCTCAGCGGGTCGAGGGCTGCCTGTTCGGCAACGGCGAGCGGACCGGCAACGTGTGCCTGCTGATCCTGGGACTCAACCTGATGAGCCACGGCGTCGATCCGCAGATCGACTTCTCCGAGGTGGCGGCGTTGCGGGAGGAGTTCGAGGAGTGCACCGGGATGCGAGTGCCGGAGCGGTACCCGTACGCCGGGGAGCTGGTGCACACGTCGTTCTCCGGCTCGCACCAGGACGCGATCAACAAGGGGTTGCGGGCGCTGGAGGAGCGCGCCGAGGAACACGGGCGTCCGGTCGCCGAGGAGCCGTGGAACGTGCCGTACCTGCCGATCGACCCGCAGGACATCGGCCGCTCCTACGAGGCGATCATCCGGCTGAACAGCCAGTCCGGCAAGGGCGGCGTGGACTACGTGCTGCAGGCGCACTACGGGCTTCAGCTGCCCCGCGGCCTCCAGCGGGAGATGTCCGTGGTGATCCAGCACGTCTCCGACGAGGAGGACCGGGAGATCCTCCCGGAGGAGCTGTGGGAGTCGTTCCGGGCCGAGTTCCTGCCAGCCACGACGGGCGTCCAGCTGGTGTCGCACAAGCTGACGACCACGGCGGCCGGCGACGCCGAACTCAAGGCCGAAGTCGTGTTCCGCGGCGAGCCCTATGTGGTCAGCGGCTCCGGCGCGGGCGTGCTGCCGGCGTTCGCCGAGGCCCTCGCCGACGTCGGCGTGACGCCGGAGGTGCTGCACCACGCGGCGCAGCCGTTCACATCGGACGACGAGGCCGGAACGCTGTCGTACGTGCAGTGCCGGGTCGCCGGTCGTACCGTCTGGGGCTGCGGTTTCGACCCCGACCCGGACACCGCGGCGCTGCGCGGGCTGTGCGCCGCGCTGCATCGGGCGCAGCCGGTCCTGGCCGGCTGATTCTGCCGACAGGCGATTTCTTTCCGGTTGTCCGCTGTGGCTTGGTAGGAATCAACATATTCCAGCGTCTCGGGAGGCGAAGAAGATGAAGTTCGACAAATCCCTCAGAATGGCCGCCGGGTTCTCTTCCTTCGACGATCAGGTCTTCGACCGGCTGTTGCACGAGCGCATCATCTTTCTGGGCAGCGAGGTCACCGACGAGGTGTGCAACCGGATCTGTGCCCAGGTGCTGCTGCTGGCCTCGGCGGACAGCGAGCGGGACATCGCGCTCTACATCAACTCGCCGGGTGGCTCGGTCACCGCGGGCATGGCGCTCTACGACACCATGCAGTACGTCAAGAACGACGTGTCCACCATCGCGATCGGCCTGGCCGCGTCGATGGGCCAGCTGCTGCTCTGCGCCGGCGCGCCGGGCAAGCGGTTCTCGCTGCCGCACGCCCGGGTGATGATGCACCAGATCTCCGGCGGCATCGGCGGCACCGCGGCGGACATCGCCATCCAGGCGCAGAGCACGCTCTACATGAAGCGCAACATGAACGAGCGGATCGCGTTCCACACCGGGCGCACCCCGGAGGAGATCGAGCAGGACGCCGACCGGGACCGCTGGTTCACCGCCGAGGAGGCCCGCGACTACGGCATCGTCGACCACGTGATCAGCAGCGTCACGGAGGCCCCGCTGGCGCCCGCCCCGGCCTGATCACCGCCCGGCCGCCACCACCACGACGGTCGCGACCAGATCAGCGGTGACGGCGTAACGGCCGTGCAGCACCCGCAGCGGCGGTCCGCCGTCGAGGCGGGTGCCGGGCACCAGCAGCCGGGCGGTGAAGGCGCCGGCCGCCGGGTCGAACTCCAGGCTCGCCTCCTCGAATCCCAGCCAGCGCCCGGTCAGCGGGAACCACGCCTTGTAGACCGACTCCTTCGCGCTGAACAACAGCCGGTCCCAGTGGGTTCCGGGCGCCGAGCGGGTCAACCGGGCCAGTGCCGCCTGCTCCTCGGGGCGGATCACCATGCCCGTCACGTCGGCCGGCAGCGGCTCGTGCGGTTCGGCGTCGATGCCGAGGCCGGTCAGGTCGGCGTGCCGGGCCACCGCGGCGGCCCGGTACCCGGCGCAGTGGGTGATGCTGCCGGTCACGCCGGCCGGCCAGAGCGGTTCACGCCGGGGGCCGCTGCGGATCGGGCCGGGCGGGAAACCCAGCCGCCGCAACGCCTCCCGGGCGCACCGGCGGGCCGTGACGAACTCCCGCCGCCGGGACTCGACAGCGCCGCTGATCAGATCCGCCTCGCCGGGGAACGGCGACTCGCCCGGCACATCGCCGAACGTCTCCACCGCCACCACCGCCGGCGGAAGCAGTGGCCCTATCACAAGGGCCGAGACTACCCGGGACGCCGGTGTGTCGGTCGACACCTATTCGCCGTTGAGCCGCTCTTTCCGCTCCTTCTCCCGTAGCTTGGAGTGCTGCCCCGGGCAGCTCGGCGCCGTGCGCCTGGCCGATGAACCCTGTGGTGGAGATGGAGCGCGCCCGGTGACCGTGACCACTGACCTGCGACTGATCGAGCTTTCTGAGATCGATTCCGGACACGAGGCACAGCCGGCGCTGTTCCGCTCGCGGTCCGCCCCGATCCGCCGGACGCTGCTCGACATCCTGGACGCCACGGTGCGCGACCACGGCGACGCCCCCGCGATCGACGCCGGCGTGACCCCGCTGACCTACCGGGAGCTGGCCGACGAGGTCGAGGAGCTGCGCGAGACGCTGGCCGGGCACGGCGTCGGCGTCGGCGACCGGGTGGGTGTCCGGATCTCCTCCGGGTCGGCGGACCTCTACCTCGCGATCCTCGGTGTGCTGGCGGCCGGCGCGGCGTACGTGCCGGTGGACGCGGACGACCCCGAGGAACGCGCCGACCTGGTCTTCGCCGAGGCGGGCGTGTGCGCCGTCCTGGGTGACGGCTTGACCGTGTCGATGCGCCGTACCCCCGAGGGCCGTCCCGGACGGCCCGGACCGGCGGACGACGCCTGGATCATCTTCACCTCCGGCTCCACCGGCACCCCGAAGGGCGTGGCGGTCTCGCACGGCTCCGCGGCCGCGTTCGTGGACGCCGAGGCGCAGCTCTTCCTCACCGACGAGGGCACCGAGCCGCTCGGCCCGCAGGACCGCGTCCTGGCCGGCCTGTCGGTGGCCTTCGACGCGTCCTGCGAGGAGATGTGGCTGGCCTGGCGGCACGGCGCCTGCCTGGTGCCGGCCGCGCGCTCGCTGGTGCGCAGCGGCGTCGACCTGGGCCCGTGGCTGGCCGAGCAGCGGATCACCGTGGTGTCCACGGTGCCGACGCTCGCCGCGCTCTGGCCGGTCGAGGCGCTCGAGGACGTCCGCCTGCTGATCTTCGGTGGCGAGGCCTGCCCGCCGGAGCTGGGTGAGCGGCTGGCCGTCGAGGGCCGCGAGGTCTGGAACACCTACGGCCCGACCGAGGCGACGGTTGTCGCCTGCGCGGCGCGGCTGACCGGCGAGGGACCGGTGCGGATCGGTCTGCCGCTGGCCGGGTGGGAACTCGCCGTGGTGGGCCCGGACGGCGAGCCCGTCGCGATGGGCGAGACCGGCGAGCTGGTGATCGGCGGCGTCGGCCTGGCGCGGTACCTGGACGCCGCCAAGGACGCCGAGAAGTTCGCCGCGCTGCCGTCGCTCGGCTGGCAGCGGGCGTACCGCAGCGGGGACATCGTGCGCGCCGAGCCGGCCGGGCTGCTGTTCCTCGGCCGCGGCGACGAGCAGGTGAAACTCGGCGGGCGCCGGATCGAGCTGGGCGAGGTGGACGCCGCGCTGCAGGCGCTGCCCGGCGTGGCCGGCGCGGCCGCCGCGGTGAAGCGGACCGCCGCCGGCAACCAGCTGCTGGTGGGTTACCTGGTGCCGCACGACCCGATCACCGGCTTCGACGTGGCGGCCGCGACGCAGCGGATCCGCGAGCAGCTGCCGGCCGCGCTGGTGCCGCTGCTCGCCGTGGTGGACGCGCTGCCGACCCGGACGTCGGGAAAGGTGGACCGGGCGGCCCTGCCGTGGCCGCTGGTCCGCGCCGACGGGTCGGAGACCGAGCTGACGGCGGCGCAGGAGTGGCTGGCCGGCGGCTGGGAGGAGATCCTCGGTGTGCGGCCGGGTGACGCCGACGCCGACTTCTTCAGCAGCGGCGGCAGCAGCCTGAACGCCGCGCAGCTGGTGGCCTGGATCCGGCGGGCGCACCCGCAGGTGTCGGTCGCCGACGTCTACCAGAACCCCCGCCTGTCGCAGATGGTCGCGGTGATCGAGGCGCTGGACGCGGAGGCCACGGTCCGCCGCGACGTCCGGCCCACGCCCCGGCGGACCGGCCTGATCCAGGCGCTGCTGATGCTGCCGATGCTCGTGCTGGTCGGTCTCCGCTGGGTCGTCGTGCTCGCGGCGGCGAGCAACCTGCTCGCCTGGGCGCCGCACGTCTCCTGGTGGTGGGTGGCCGCCGGCTGGGCGGTGCTGTTCAGCCCGGCCGGGCGGATCGCGGTGGCGGCCGCCGGGGCGCGGCTGCTGCTGCGCGGCGTGCGGCCGGGCGACTACCCGCGCGGCGGCGGCGTGCACCTGCGGATCTGGGCGGCCGAGCGGCTCGCCGAGCTGACCGGCGCGAACGGCGTGGCCGGCGCGGGCTGGATGATCACGTACGCGAAGGCGCTCGGCGCGAAGATCGGCCGGGACGTCGACCTGCACTCCGCCCCACCGGTCACCGGTCTGCTGAAGCTGGGCCGGGGCGCGGCGGTCGAGCCGGAGGCCGACCTCTCCGGCTACTGGGTCGACGGCGATCTGGTCCGGGTCGGCATGGTGCGGATCGGCGCCGGCGCCCGGATCGGTTCGCGCAGCACGCTGATGCCCGGCGCGCGGGTCGGCAAGGGCGCGAAGATCGCGGCCGGCTCCACCGTGACCGGCGCGGTGCCGGCCGGCCGGCGCTGGGCCGGGTCACCGGCCGTCCCGGCCGTCACCAAGGACGCCGAGGGCTGGCCGTCGCAGCGCCCGGCCCGCTCGCCGCTGGGGCGGGGGTTCTGGGTGGCCGCCTACAGCGCGACCGCCCAGATGCTCGGCCTGGTGCCGGTCCTGGCCGCGCTGCCGGCGCTGGCCCTGCTCGGCGCGGCGGTCGTGGACGGCCCGGCGGTCGGCGCGGTGCTGCTCGCCGTGCCGGCGGCCGCGATCGCCTACGTCCTGGCCTACGCGACGCTCGTCCTGGTGGCGGTGCGGACGCTCGGCATCGGGATGACGGCAGGCTTCCACCCGGTCCAGGGACGGGTGGCCTGGCAGGTGTGGACCACCGAGCGGCTGATGGGGATGGCCCGGGTCGCGCTGTTCCCGATCTACTCCAGCCTGTTCACGCCGGTGTGGCTGCGGCTGCTCGGCGCGAAGGTGGGCCGCAACGTGGAGGCGTCCACGGTGCTGGCGCTCCCGGCCATGACGACGGTCGACGACGGGGCGTTCCTGGCCGACGACACCATGGTCGCCACCTACGAGCTCAGCCACGGCTGGCTGCGGGTCGCCCCGGCCCGGATCGGCAAGCAGGCGTTCCTGGGCAACTCCGGGATGGCGGCGCCGGGCCGGTCGGTGCCGAAGCGGGGCCTGGTCGGTGTGCTCTCGTCGGCGCCGCACAAGGCGAAGAAGGGCTCGTCGTGGCTGGGCGCCCCGCCGATGCCGCTGCGCCGCACTGTCGAGGCGGGCGACGCCAGCCGTACCTTCGAACCGCCGCTGCCGCTGAAGCTGGCCCGTGCCGCGATCGAGCTGTGCCGGATCGTCCCGGTGATGCTGTCCGGCGCGCTGGCCGTGCTGGTCCTCGCCGCGCTGGGGTGGATCTGGCAGGCCGCCGGCCTGTGGGCGGCCGCGCTCGCCGCCGGTCCGGTGCTGTTAGCGGCGGCGATCGTCGCCGGTCTGACCGCGACGGCCGCGAAGTGGCTGCTGATCGGCCGGTTCCGGGTCTCCGAGCGGGCGCTGTGGACGTCGTTCGTGTGGCGCAACGAGCTCGCCGACACGTTCGTCGAGGTGCTCGCCACGCCGTGGCTGTTCCGCTTCGCCACCGGCACGCCGCTGCTGACCATGTGGCTGCGGACGCTGGGCGCGCGCATCGGCCGGGGCGTCTGGCTGGAGACGCACTGGCTTCCGGAGTACGACCTGGTGCGGCTCGGCGCCGGCGCGACGGTGAACCGGGGGTGCGTGGTTCAGACCCACCTGTTCCATGATCGGATTATGAGCATGGATGAGGTGACACTCGGCGCGGGCGCCACGCTCGGCCCGCACGGGATCGTGCTGCCCGGCGCGAGCATCGGCGCGCGCACCACCGTCGGACCCGGCTCGCTCGTCACCCGTGGCGACGCCGTGCCGGACGACAGCCGGTGGCTCGGCAACCCGATCGCGACCTGGCCGTCGTCGGCTCCCCGGCGGCGATGACCCCGGCGCCTCTGCCCGTCGGCGCCTGGCCGGGCGCCGAGCAGTCGACCGATCCGTACCTGCCCGGGCACGGCAACGGCGGGTACCGGGTGCTGCACTACGACCTGGACCTCGATTACCGGGTGACGTCGAACCGGCTGGCCGGCAAGGCGGTCATCACGGCGCGGGCGGTCCAGCCGCTGTCCCGGTTCACCCTCGATCTGGGTCAGTTCCGGGTTCAGGACGTGAGGGTGGACGGGCGGCCGGCGAAGTTCACCCACCGTCCGGACAAGATCAGGATCAAGCCCGAGAAGCCCATCGGGTACGGCGCCACCTTCAAGATCGAGATCAGGTACGCCGGTCGTCCCGCTCCGATCTCCGGCCGCTGGGGTGACATCGGCTGGGACGAGCTGACCGACGGGGCGCTCGTCGCCAGCCAGCCGATCGGCGCGCCGTCCTGGTTCCCGTGCAACGACCGGCCCGGCGACAAGGCCACGTTCCTGGTGACGGTGACCGCCCCGTCCGCGTACACCGTGCTGGTCACCGGCGACCTGGTCGTCCAGCGCCGCGGCGCGGGCAGCACCACCTGGGTGTACGAGCGGGACGAGCCGACCGCCCCGTACCTGATGGGTGTCCAGGTCGGACGCTACGAGCTGGTCGAGCTGGCGGCGGGGCGGGTGGTCCAGCGGGCCGCGATCCCGCCACGGCTGCGCGGCACGTTCCGGCACGACTTCGGCCGGCACGGCGAGATCATGATCGCCCTGGAGCGGATGCTCGGCCCGTACCCGTTCCGGGAGTACGTCGTGGTGGTCGCCGACGACGACCTGGACGACCCGATCGAGGCGCAGGGCATGGCCGTCTTCGGGCGCAACCACCTCGACGGGCGGCGCACCCACGAGCGGCTGGCCGTGCACGAGCTCGCCCACCAGTGGTTCGGCAACAGCCTCACGGTCGCGGACTGGCGGCACATCTGGCTCAACGAGGGCTTCGCGACGTACGCGGAATGGCTGTGGTCCGCGGTCTCCGGCGGCCCGTCGGCGGCGGCGCACGCGGCCCGGTGGCACGCCTGGGCCGCCGCCCAGCCGGCCGTCGTCACCGTCGCCGACCCGGGCGTGGACCGGATGTTCGACCCGCTGGTCTACAAGCGCGGCGCGCTGACGCTGCACGCCCTGCGGTCCCGGATCGGCGAGGCGGCGTTCTTCGCGCTGCTGCGGTCGTGGGTCGCCGAGCACCGGCACCGGACGGTGACGACCGAGCAGTTCCGGGAGCACGCCGCGCGGTTCGCGCCGTACCCCCTGGACGGCCTGTTCGACGCCTGGCTGGACCGCCCGGAGCTCCCGGCGCTGCCCTGGACGCTCTGACCCCTTCCCGCCGCGATCTTGGCGACTTGCGGGCGGCCCGTGGGCGGGCGGCCCGTGGGCGCCGGATTCGCCAAGATCGCGCACAGGGCGGGTTCACTCGTCGAGGCGCAGCTCCGGGTGCCGGCCGGCGACCGTGCGCATCCGCCACTTGTGCGGGAAGAGCGCGAGCAGGGTGTCGTCGCGCACCCGGGTCATCACCTCGACGTTCGACTCGGTGCGCAGGATCTCCCGGCCGGCCGCGTCGGTCCGTGCCGCCACCTCGTACGGCAGGTGGTTGAGCTGCACCTTCACGCCGAACTCGGTCTCCAGGCGGTAGGTGGCGACCTCGAACTGCATCGGGCCGACCGCCGCGAGGACCGGGGACTGGTCGCCGCGCTGCTCCGAGCGCAGCACCTGGACGACGCCCTCGCCGTCGAGTTGCTCGATGCCGCGCCGGAACCGTTTGAACGCCGAGGTGTCGGACGTGCTCACCACCGCGAAGTGCTCCGGCGGGAAGGACGGCAGCGGCGGGTACTGCACCGGGTCCCCGGCGTACAGCGTGTCGCCGATCCCGAGCGCCGTCGCGTTCACCAGGCCGATCACATCACCCGGGTACGCCTCGTCGATCGTGTCCCGGCCCTGGCCGAAGATCTGCTGGGCGTATTTCGTGGTGAACGGCCGCCCGGTGCCGGCGTGCGTCACGATCATGCCGCGCTCGAAGCGGCCGGAGCAGACCCGGACGAACGCGACCTGGTCGCGATGGGTGCGGTTCATGTTCGCCTGCATCTTGAACACGAACCCGGAGAACGAGCTGTCCACCGGCCGGTCGGTCCCGGCGACGGTCGGCCGCGCCGACGGCGGCGGCGCCAGCTCCAGCAGCAGGTTCAGCAGCTGGCGCACGCCGAGGTTCGCGACCGCCGCGCCGAAGAGCACCGGCGTGCTCTTGGCCGCCAGGAACTCCTTCTCGTCGTAGTCGGCCTCGGTCATCGCGAGCAGCTCCAGCTCCTCGTTGGCGGTGACCCAGTCCGCGCCGTACCGCTCGGCCGCCTCCTCGGCGCTCATCTCCTCCTCGATGGCCAGGTCGGCGCCGCCGGGGGAGCGCTGCATCCGGGTGAAGACGCCGGTGCGGCGGTCGATCACGCCGTGGAACTGCCCGGCGATGCCGACCGGCCAGGTCAGCGGGGCCGGCTTCAGCCCGATCCGCTGCTCGATCTCGTCCATCAGGGCGAGCGCGTCGTGGCCCGGCCGGTCCCACTTGTTGATGAACGTCATCACCGGGATGCTGCGCTGCCGGCACACCTCGAACAGCTTCAGCGTCTGCGGCTCCAGGCCCTTCGCGGCGTCCAGCAGCATCACCGCGCTGTCGACAGCGGTCAGCACCCGGTACGTGTCCTCGGAGAAGTCGGCGTGCCCCGGCGTGTCCAGCAGGTTGATCACGGTGTCGCGGTACGAGAACTGCAGCGCCGCCGAGGTGATCGAGATGCCGCGCTGCTGCTCCATCGCCATCCAGTCGGAGACCACGCCCTTGCGGTCGCCCTTGCCGTGCACCGCCCCGGCCTGCCCGATGACGCGCGCGTGCAGCGCCAGCGCCTCGGTCATCGTCGACTTGCCGGCGTCCGGGTGCGAGATCACCGCGAACGTCCGCCTCCGGCCCGCCTGCACCGCGACACCGGACGACGCCAGCGCGTTCTGACTCACTGTTCTGCTCCCCACGACCACGACTCGACCTGCCGCAGGGTATCTCTCCGACCGGTGCTTTCCGGTGTCACCGGGCCATCCACGTGACAAGGTCGTCACCGAGGCGGGTTCTCCGGCGGGGCCGGCAGGGTCGGCGCGGGTGGCAGCGGTATGCCGGGGATCACCGGTGGGTCGGTGCTCTTGCCGTTGCTGACCTCGATGGTGACCACGCCGTTCTTCACGGTACGGCCGCTCGGGTCGGTGCCGGCCGCGGTGCCCTCCGGGCAGTTCGAGTCGACCTCCCGGCCGATGTCAACGGTGAAACCGGCCCGTTCCAGCCGGTCGCTGGCCCGGCCGAGCGTGTCGCATTCCACGTCGGGGATGGAGCGCCGCTCGCCGTACGCGATCTTCCGGCTCTCCGGGCGTTTGAACTGGACCCGCGGCTTGTCGTCCATGTAGTCGGCGAGTGTCCGGTAGACGGCCGGATTGACCTGCTCGTGCCGGAGCCGGTCCTTGTGGTTCTGATAGTCCGGGTTCACCAGGTAACCCGCCACCACCAGCGACGTGGTGCCGGCGACCAGGGACGCGGTCTTGTCCCGGTCGGTGGTGCCGGTCTTGCCGAAGACAGGATGGCCGACCACCCGCCGGGTGTCGCCGGCCGTGCTGCCGTCGCAGCTGCCGAGCCGCGCCGAGTCGCCGACCGGGCAGCGGGCCGCGTCCACGGCGGCGCGGGCCACGTCCACGTCGGTGGCGCGGATGCAGTGCGAGCGGCCGACGTCGAGTTTCGCGCCGTCCCGGGTGACGATTCCCTCGATCGGGGTGGGCGGGCAGTACATGCCGTCGGCGGCCAGGGTGGCGTACGCGTTCGCCATGTCCAGCGGGGTGGTGGCCGAGACGCCGAGGGTGAACGCGCCCCACTGGTGCGCGTTGCCGGGCTGGGCCAGGGTGGCGTCGTTCGCGGCCCGGAACTGGATGCCGAACCGCTTGGCGACGGCCACCACGTTCTCCGCGCCGACCCGTTCCTCGAGCGGCACGAAGTACGTGTTGATCGACTTGCCGAAGCCGGACCACATGTTGTAGACGCCCTCGCCGCCGCCACCGGAGTTGCTCGGGCACCAGAAGTGGGTGCCCTCGCAGGCCGCGTCGTTGCCGCTGTCGATGATGTACTTCGACTTGTAGCGCTTCTCCGCCTTGATCGTGTAGGCGAGGGGATAGTTCTTCTCCAGCGCCGCGACCAGCGTGAAGATCTTCATGACCGAACCGGCCTGGTAACCGGTGATGTCGCCGCCGCCGGTGAGCAGCGGATTCGTCGTGTTCGGGTACGAGCCGCGGAGGCCCCGGCTCGCCTTCCGCGGATCCGAGGAGATCTTGTTCTGCGGATCGGCCGGGTCGTCCAGCTTGTACTTGCGGTTCGCGGCGAGCAGCCGCACCTTGCCGGTGCCGGGCTGCACGGCGGCGAGCAGCAGCGCGTTCTTGTTCTTCTCCGAGATCAGGTCGGAGATCCGGGCGCGGGCCCGTTTCTGCGCGGTCACGTCCAGCGTCGTGGTGATCCGGTATCCGCCGCTCTTCAGGCGACGCTCCCGGTCGTACGCGGTGGGTCCGAATTCCTGCCGGTCCATCCACCACCGGTAGAAATAGTCGCAGAAGAAGCCCCAGTTGTTCTTCGCCACCGAGACGCAGCCGTTGCTGGCCGGCCGGACCTTCTTCGGGATCGGCGCCTTGATCGCCTCGTTCGCCTGGGCCGCGGTGATGGCGCCCATCTCCACCATGCCCGGGATGACGTAGTTGTTCCGGCGCTGCTTGATCTCCTGATACCCGTCGGAGGTCGTCGGGTCGTAACCGGAGGGTGCCCGCACGATGCCGGCGAGCATTGCGGCCTCGCCGATCGTGAGGTCCTTCGGCGACTTGTTGAAGTAGACCCGGCTGGCCGCGAAGACCCCGTAGGTCTGCTTCCCGAACGGCACGATGTTGAGGTAACGCTCGAGGATCTGGTCCTTGGAGAGCTGTTTCTCCAGCTCCAGCGCGTACTTCATCTCGGTGAGCTTGCGTTTCGGGGTGTCCTTGGTGGCCTCGACCACGTCGTTGGGGCTGGTCGCCGAGTACGCCAGCGACATCCGCACCCACTGCATGGTGATCGTCGAGGCGCCCTGTTTCTGGCCGCCCTGGTTGTTGTTGACCAGCGCGCGGGCCACGCCCTTGATGTCGACGCCGTTGTGCTTGTAGAACTCCCGGTCCTCGGCGGCCACGATCGCGTCGCGCAGGTGCTTCGAGATGTCCGTCAGCGGGACGTCGCTGCGGAACTCGTCGTAGAACTGGGTGATCGCGGTCTTGTTGTCGGACGCGTAGACGCGGGTGATCTGCGGCGACTTGAAGGCTTTGAGCTCGCTGGGCAGGCTCGCGAACGCCTCCTCACCGGCGCGCAGGGTGAGCCCGGACATCGCCGCGTAGGGGAACACGGCCGCGGCCACCACGACGCCGGCGACCAGGCCGCACACGAGCAGGACGAACGCGTTCACGACGAGGTTGTGATCCCGTCGCCGTATCCAGGAGCTCACATGCACCACCCACCTGTGCCCATCGACAACCGGTGACCATCAATGCGATCAGCGTCTATCACACCCCATGATGTCAATCCGGGGAAGCCTGCGAGGATTCAGGCGGAGGAACGATGAATCACTGGCCGTACTCGGAACTCGACGTCGCCGCGCTGCGAGCGGGCGGCCACCGGCCCGTACCGTTCCGGGAATTCGTCCTGAAGATCCATCAGCGCTGCAATCTCGCCTGCGACTACTGCTACATGTACGAGCACGCCGACCAGAGCTGGAAAGAGCGCCCCCGGACGATGTCCGACGAGGTCCGGGACGCGGCGTTCGCGCGGCTGGCCGCCCACGCGGGGCGGCACCGCCTCCCCGCCGTGCGCATCGTGCTGCACGGCGGTGAGCCGCTGCTCTACGGCACGGCCCGGCTCGCGGAGCTGGTCCGCGCCGCGCGGGCGGCCCTGCCGGCGAGCTGCCGGGTGGAGTTCGCGATGCAGACGAACGGCGTGCTGCTCGACGAGCCGGCGGTGGCCGTTCTGCGTGAGCACGGCATCACGGCGGGCGTCAGCGTGGACGGCACGGCCGCCGACCACGACCGGCATCGCCGCACCCCCGGCGGGCACGGCAGTTTCGCCGCCGTCGAACGCGCCCTGCGGCTGCTGCGCAGACCGGAGAACCGGCCGGTGTACGGGGGACTGCTCTGCACCGTGAACCCGGCCACCGACCCGATCGCCACCTACGCGCAGCTGCTTGCCTTCGACCCGCCGGCGATCGACCTGCTGCTGCCGCACGCGACCTGGGAACACCCGCCGTGGCGTCCCGGCGGCACGGCGACGCCCTACGCCGGCTGGCTGATCGCCGTCTTCGACAGGTGGTACGCCGCCCGCTCCCCGGTCCGGATCCGGCTCTTCGACGACGCGCTGAGCCTGGTGCTCGGTGGCGCCGCCCGCGGCGAGCAGCTGGGCCTGAGCCCGTCCGCGACGGTCGTGGTGGAGTCGGACGGCGCGATCGAGCAGACCGACGCGCTGAAGACCGCCTATCCCGGCGCCTGCGCCACCGGCCTGACCGTGCTGCGCGACGACTTCGACGAGGCGCTGGACCACCCCGGCATCGTGGCCCGCCAGATCGGCCGGGCCGCCCTCGGCGACGAGTGCCTCGGCTGTCCCGCGGTGGCGGTCTGCGGCGGTGGCCACTACGCCCACCGGTACCGGCCCGGTACCGGTTTCCGGTCGCCGTCGGTGCACTGCGCGGACCTGCGGGTGTTCGTCCGGCACGTCAGCGACCGGGTCGCCGCCGACCTGGCGCCGCTCACCGCTCGGCAGTGACGACGACCTTGGCGCGGGCGTGCTCGGTCTCCAGATAGCGGATCGCGTCGGCGGCGGCCGACAGCGGGAACGTCCGGTCGATCGCCACCGTGATCCGGCCGGTCTCGGCCATCTCGGCGAGAGCCGTCAGCGACTCCCGGCTGGTCGTCGCCGTCAGCACCGTGATCCGCTGCCGGGCGAACCGGGACGCCAGCTGGGCCCGGAGGATCAGGCGCATCGGCCCGAGAACGCTGCCGCCCTGGTAGACCCCGCCGCCGGAGAGCACCAGCGTCCCGCCGGGCGTCAGCAGCGCGCGGAGCGCGGCCAGCGACCGGTTGCCGACCAGGTCGAGAACGATGTCGTAACGCTCGCCGCCGGCGGTGAAGTCGGCCTGCCGGTAGTCGATCACAGCTGACGCGCCGAGCGACCGGACCAGCTCGGCGTTGCGGGCGCTGCACACCGCTGTCACCGTCGCGCCGGACGCCACCGCCAGCTGCACGGCGAAGGTGCCCACCCCGCCCGACGCCCCGTTGATCAGCACCCGGTGGCCGGGCCGCACGTCGCGCAACGCCTGCAGGGCGGTGACGCCGGCCAGGGGCAGGGCGGCCGCGGCCTCGGGCGGCACTCCCGCGGGCCGATGCGCCACCAGGTCCTGCGGGACCGCCACGAACTCGGCGAACGTCCCGTCGGCCGTCCCGGTGTCGCCGAACACCTCGTCGCCGGCCCGGAACCGGGTGACCGACGATCCGGCGGAGACGACCTGGCCGGCGAAGTCCCGGCCCCGGATCCGGGCGCGGGGCCGGGTGAGGCCCATGCTGAGCCGCGCCAGCCGGGGATCGCCGCGCAGGACGTGCCAGTCGTAGGCGTTGACCGATGCCGCGCGGACTCGCACCAGCACCTGGTCCGGGCCGGCGACGGGCATCGGAACATCGGCGAACGAGCATTCTCCGTACTTTTCCTGCACGAGCGCTTTCATCGAGCACCTCCAAGGTGTACGTCGTACACCCACTGTGAGGTGTACGACGTACACCTGTCAAGCGGGCTATCGTGCCACCGTGGTGAAAACGCTGCGCCTGAACCGGGACCGGGTGCTCCGCGCCGCGATCGAGCTCGCCGACGAGATCGGCCTGGAGCAGCTCAGCATGCGGCGGCTCGCGCAGGAGCTCGACGTGGTGCCGATGGCCCTCTACAAGCACGTGGCGAACAAGGACGAGCTGATCGACGGCATGCTCGACATGATCGTCACGGAGATCGACCCGCCCGGCCCCGGCGCCGAGTGGAAACCGGCCGTCCGGCAGCGCATCCTCTCGGCGCGCCGGGCGATGCTGCGGCACCGGTGGGCCTCACGAGCGATCGAAATGCGACAGGCTCCGACGCCGGCCATCCTCGCGTACCTGAACTCGGTGATCGGGATCCTCCGCGCCGGCGGCCTCTCCGCGAACCTCACCCACCACGTCATGCACGCGCTCGGCAGCCGCGTCCTCGGCTTCACCCAGGAGCTCTACACCCCCGGCGACGCCCGGGAAGCACCGGACATGACGCCTTTCCCGCACGTCCTGGAGATCGCCATGGCGGCGGCGCACGAGAACGACTCGATCGTCGGCGGCGGCTGCGACGACCAGTTCGAGTTCGAGTTCGCCCTCGACGTCCTGCTCGACGGATTCGAACGCCTCAAAGATCAGAATTGGACATCAACCCCGATCCGGTACGGCTGAAAAAGAGCACCGTGGCATCCGCGCGACCACCTGCGTGCACCCTGCCGCAGCGCGGCCGCCGGGACACGTCAGTGGTCATCGTCCCGGCCGTTCCGGGCGGCGTTTCCCTGCCGCAACGCAACGGGCATAGGGTGTCGCCGTGACCGGGACAGGCGACATGCGGTGGTTCGAGGCACTCCAGGCCGTGCTGGGCGACTCACACCTGTGGCAACCCGGCGACGTCGCCGGCCGGGTCGGCGCGGCGGTGTCCCCGCTGGGGCTGCGCACCACCATCTGGCTGATCGACTACGAGCAGGTGGCGCTGCGGGCCCTGCCGGAACCCGGCCGGGACACCCCGGAGCCGCTGCCGATCAGCGGCTCCCTGGCCGGGCGGGTGTTCACCCGGGTCAGCCCGCTGCGCGGCGACGGCTTCCGGTGGTGGGTGCCGATGGTGAACGGCACCGACCGGATCGGCGTCATGGAATTTGAAGCCGAGGACGATCAGGACGCGGACTTCGTGAGCAAGTGCGAGCTGCTCGCCGGCCTGATCGGGCACCTGATCACCACCGCCACGCCCCGCGGCGACCACCTCGACCTGGTGCGCCGTTCCCAGCCGATGTCCACCGCCTCCGAGCTGCTCTGGCGGATGCTGCCGCCGCTCACCGTGAGCTGCCCGCGTGCGGTGATCAGCGCGGTGCTGCAACCCTGCTACGAGGTGGGCGGGGACGGTTTCGACTACGCGCTGGACGGCGACACGGCGTACGTGGCGATCCTCGACGCCGTCGGCAAAGGGGTGACCGCCGGGGTGGCCTGCGCTGTCGCGCTCGCCGCGATCCGCGCGGCCCGCCGTGCCGGCGGCGGGCTCGCCGAGCAGGCCCGCGCCGCCGACGAGGCGCTCATCGAGCATTTCGCGGAGTTGCGCTTCGTCACCGCGGTCCTCGCCGAGCTGCGGCTCGACACCGGCCGGATCCGCTATCTCAACGCCGGCCACCCGGCGCCGCTGCTGCTGCGCTCCGGCCGGCTGGTCCGGGAGCTCGACGCCGGCCGGCGCCTGCCCCTCGGGCTGGCCGACCCGAGGGCGCAGCCCGGCGAGGAGGCGCTGGAACCGGACGACCGGCTGCTGCTCTACACCGACGGGGTGACCGAGGCTCGTACCCCGGAGGGCGAGTTCTTCGGCGTGGACCGCCTGGTGAACCTCGTCGAGCGCTCCGCGGCCACCCGCCTGCCCGCGCCGGAGACCCTGCGCCGGCTGTCCCACGCCGTTCTCGACCACCAGGGCGGCCCACCCGACGACGACGCCACCCTGCTGCTGGTGCAGTGGTCGGCCCAGGCCGCGCTCGACACCGTCCCCACCACGAAAGCCGATGATGACTGATCATTTCCTGACGGCGACCACCGAGGCGGTCACCGACGAAGTCACCGTGCTCATCGCCGTCGGCGAGATCGACCGGGACAGCACGAGGGTGCTCGCCGAGTCGGTGCGCGAGCACACCGGGCGGTGGATCGTCGCCGACCTGACCGGCGTGACGTTCTGCGATTCGAGCGGGCTGAACTACCTGGTCCAGCTGCACCACCAGCTGGCCGGCCGGGGCGGTTCGCTGGCGGTCGCCGGCGCCCGCGACTTCGTGCTGCGCACGCTGCGGGTGGCCAGCCTGGACCGCCTGTTCCCCCTGCACACCACGGTCGACGAGGCAGTGACCGCCCTATCCGCGTGTTGAGTTCAGGCGCGCTCCGCACCCGAAGTCCCCACGCGGTGGCGTTTCCGTTGGTGTGTGTTGAATTGGGGCGGTGACGGTGGAGCGCCGTGGGGTTTGCGTCATTCCGCAGGGCGTGGGGCGTCCGCGGGTTTCCGTGCAGCGCCGCGTTTACCGCGGATGCCGGCACGCTGGGTGACAACGGTTCGTGCTGACGGACGGTCCGGCCCCGGCTTCGGCTGGCCCTGCAGGCGGTGATGCCGCACCTCGGGAACATTGCCGCGACCGAGCGCACCGACGACCAGCTGGTCCGGCTGGTCCGGCTGGTCCGGCTGGTCCGGCTGGTCCGGCTGGTCGGCAGTGCTGTTCTCGGCTGGTGGATCGTGGAAGCGCGCGGTCCGGCTGGCGCTCGGTGCTGTCCCGCCGGGCCGGCGAGAACACCGACAGCCAGCCGGGCAACACGAGCTGGTCACCAGTGCTGCCGGAGGCCTGTTCCGAGAGCACTGCGCGCCAGCCCGCCCGCACCGCTCCACGATCGACAACCGGGCGGCGCCACCTCACGTCCCTACCGGACGACGGCTCCTCGATCAGCCAGCAAGGTCGGCACTGACGACCAGCCGGGTGTGGCGAGCTGGTGCTGAGTGCTGTTGAGCTGGCTGCCAGTGCTGGCGGTGTGTGTGTTGAATGGGGGCGCACTCCGCACCCGAAATCCCCACGCAGCGGCGTTTCCGTTGGCGTGTGTTGAGTTCGGGCGCGCTCCGCACCCGAAGTCAACACGCTGCCGGGGCCGGGTTCGTCAGGGCGTGCGCTGGGCGACGCAGAACTCGTTGCCGGCCGGGTCGTGCAGCACCACCCAGCTGTGCCCCCACTCGTCGTGGGTGGAGCGGTAGGTGGCGCCGAGCCGAACCAGGCGTTTCACCTCCGCGTCCCGGTCGTCGGCGGTCAGGTCGAGATGGCAGCGGTTCTTGGCCGTCTTCGGCTCGTCGACCCGCAGGAACATGAGCGTCGGCCCGGCCTGCCCGGCGCCGATGGTCGCGACGTGCGGGCCGGCGCCGTCGTCGACGGGCCGGCCCAGCGCTTCCGCCCAGAAACCGGCCAGTTCGGCGGCGTCCGAGCAGTCGAACGTGATGTGGGCGAGGTCGAGCATCAGTCCTCCAGGAGCTGAACGGGCCAGCAGATCTCGGTGCGATAGTGGTCCTCGGGCACCTCGCCCGGCCCGGCCAGGTAGTTCTCCCGGACCGGACCGCCGATGGTGAGCCCGCTGCCGGCCAGCCAGGCGCCGAGCGCCCGGTAACCGGCCGACATGTCGTGGTACGGCCCGACGAACTCGGCGACCGCGAACCGCCCGCCGGGCAACTCGTCGGTGCCACCCGCGGCGGGCAGGTAGGCGGTGACCGGCACGGCCTCGTCGTGGTACTCGGCCGGATAGAGCGCGCCCGGCGGCCCGGCGGCCTCCCCGGTCGCCGTCAGCCGGGCGAACGCCTCGTCCAGGAACCCGGCGAACTGGTCCTGGCGCACCGCCGCTGTCACGCTGAAGACCCGGACCGGCCCGATCGTCCGCTCGGTCACCGCCGCCGGGGTGACCGGCGCCGGCTCGGCGAGCAGGTCGTCGGTGGCCCGCAGGATCCGATCCAGCCGGTCCTGCTCGGCCAGCATCCGCTCCCGGTGCTCGGCCAGAACCCGCCGCGTCACCCGGGGATCGCGGGCGGCGAGCACCTCCCGGATCCGCGCGAGCGGCACGTCCAGGTCCCGCAGCTGCCGGATCACCGCGGCGTCCGCGAGCTGGGCGGCCCGGTACCCGCGGTAGCCGGTGCGCGGGTCCACCGAGGCCGGCTCCAGCAGACCCGACTCGTGATAGGCCCGCAGCGTGTTGGCCGAGATCAGCGACGCGCGGGAGAACGCGCTGATCGGCAGAAGACCGTTCACCCACCCAGTCTCGACCTTCACCCGGGGCGAAGGTCAACGCGGCCCGGTGCTCAGGCGCCCGGGGTGTGGCCGGGGGCGACGGCGGCCTGGACGACCAGCGCCGCCGCGCCGATGCTGGCGGCGTCGCGGGGCTGTGCGGAGAGTTCCACCAGGACCGGGTGGCGCTGGCGGGCGTGTGCGGTGCGTTCCAGGTGGGCGCGCAGCCGGCGGGCGTAGATCGAGCCGGCCAGGGCGGCGCCGGGTCCGGTGAGGACGACGCGGCCCAGGTCGAGCAGGTTGACCATGGAGGTGGCGGCGGCCGCGAGGTGCCCGGCGGCCCGGTCGAGCAGCGCGAACGCGTCGGCGTCACCGTTGACGGCGGCCCGCGCGATAGCGTCGTAGGCGCTCGACGTGGTGGCCCCGCCGGCGAAGGCGAGGCCGGAGTCGGCGACCACGGCGGCCATCGAGGCGTACCGTTCCACGCAGCCGCGGTTGCCGCACGGGCACGGCCGCCCGTCGTAATCGATCGACATGTGGCCGAGTTCGCCGGCGTCGAAGCTGGCGCCGCGGAACAGGGCGCCGCCGAAGACGAAGCCGGCGCCGATGCCGGTACCCAGATAGATGCACCCGAAGGCCTGCTCGCGGGAGACCCGGCGGCTCCAGAACTCACCGAGCGCGGCGGCCGCCGCGTCGTTCTCCACCATCACCGGCAGGCCGATCCGATCGGCCAGATCAGCGCGCATCGCCGCCGGCTCGTGCCGGGCCGAGGAATTGCCCGGGTACGGCGTAGGCGTCACGATCGCCAGCCCCTCGATGCGCCCACGGGGCAGGTCCAGCCCGGCCGTGAAGTCCTCGAACTGCCCGGCCAGCCGCTCGACCGGTGGCCGGGGCACGACCTCGCGCCCCACCACGCCGCCGGTCAGGTCCACCGCGACGCAGGTGAGCGTGTCCGGGCCGAGGTGGAATCCGATGCCGAACCGGTTCGCCGGTTTGATCGCGATGAGCTTGCGGGGTTTGCCACGCACCGAGTCGGCGGAGCCGATCTCATGGATGATGCCGTCGGTGATCAGCTCGCGGACGATGTTGGAGATCGAGGGCTGGGTGAGCCCGGTGAGGTCGGCGAGTTCGACGCGGGAGATCGCCGCCGCGGAGCGGATGACGTCGACGACGAGTGCCCGGCTGCCGGGGCCCGCAGCGGGCGCTTCACGACGTGCCATCGCGGTAGTGTCTCCGGGTCTCGAACGGACAGCGACACCCTACCTGGAGGGACGTGTGAGTGACCCGGAGGAACCGGTGAGTCAGGTGCCGCGGCGGGTCGGGCTGGTGCTGGCGCGGGCCGCGCAGGTGCTGGGCGAGGAGCCGTACTACCACGAGTTCCTCGAAGGCCTGGAGCGCGTGCTCACCCCGGCCGGGGTGTCGGTGCTGGTCCAGGTGGTCACCGACCGCGCCGCGGAGAACGCCACCTATGAGCGGTGGGCGGATCAGCGCCGGGTGGACGGGGTGATCCTTGTCGATCTCGGGATGGTGGACGACCGGGTGCCGCTGGTGACCGGTCTCGGTCTGCCGGCCGTGGTGATCGGGGACCCGTCGACGGCGCAGGGCCTGCCGACGGTGTGGACCGACGACGCCGGGTTCGCCACCGAGGCGGTCGGCTATCTGGCCGGGCTCGGGCATCGGGTGATCGGGCACGTGACGGGTCCGCCGCAGTTCGCGCACACGCAGCTGCGGCAGCGCGGGCTGGCGGCGGAGGTGGACGCCCGGGGGCTGACGCTGCTGGTGGCCGAGGGCGACTACTCGTTCGAGGGCGGCCGCGCGGCGACGTCCGAGCTGCTGGCGAAGGGTCCCACGGCGATCGTCTTCGACAACGACGTGATGGCGCTCGGTGGTCTGGCCGCAGCGTCCGAGCTGGACCGGAAGGTGCCGGCCGACCTCTCGATGGTGGCGTGGGACGACTCGGCGCAGTGCCAGCTGGCCGTGCCGGCCCTGTCGGCGATGAGCCACGACGTGGAGCGGATCGGGGAGCTGGCGGGCCGGGCGATGCTGGCGGCCATGGCGGGGGAGCCGGCCGCGGTCTACCAGGCCCCGCCGGCGCACATCGTGGTTCGGGACAGCACCCACCCCCTTCGGTGAGCCGGGATCCGGCAACGGCCGAACGTCATCCTCAGACTACATAAATTATTAATTTAACCTTGACGACATCGCTGCGACCCGACCATGCTGTGCCCTCATCGGGCGGTCATCGCATCCGCTCGGATAAATCCCTCACGAACGGACGAGCGACATGGCGGATAGAAGGACCTTCCTCTCACTCGGCGCGGCCGCCGTGCTGGCCGTGGTCACCGGGTGCACCGGCGGCGCGAACGAGGAGGAGGCGGCGGCCGATTTCTCCGGCGAGATCACCGGCGCGATCACGGTGCTGACCAACCGCACCGACCTGGCGACCACCGCCCTGCCGGCGTACGCCAAGAAGTTCCAGGAGAAGTACCCCGGCACCACCGTCACGTTCGAGCCGGTCACGAACTACGAGGGCGACGTCACCACTCAGCTCAGCTCCGGCGAGTACGGCGACGTGCTGCTCATCCCCAACACCGTCAAGGTCGACCAGCTCGGGCAGTTCTTCGAGCCGCTCGGCTCGCTCGACGAGCTGAAGGCGAAGTACCGGTTCGCCGACGAGAAGGCCTTCGGCGGCCAGGTCTACGGCCTCTCGCTGGGCGGCGTCGCGAACGGTTTCGTGGTCAACAAGCGGGTCTGGCAGCAGGCCGGGATCACCGCGCCGCCGAAGACGCCCGAGGACTTCCTCGCCGGCCTGGCGGCGATCGACGCCAAGACCGACGCGATCCCGTTCTACACCAACTACAAGGACGGCTGGCCGCTGAGCTTCTTCAACAGCCAGCGGGCGATCCTCGGCGACCCGGCCGCGAACGAGACGTTCCCGGCCGAACCCAGCCCGTGGCAGCCCGGCAAGATCCAGCACATCACCGACGGGCTGCTCTTCGACATCGTCAAGAGCAAGCTCAGCGAGCCGGACCCGCTCACCACCAACTGGGAGGGGAGCAAGCCGATGATCGGCACCGGCAAGGTCGCGGCCATGCTGCTCGGCTCCTGGGCGGTGCCGCAGATGAAGGACGCCGCGAAGGCCGCCGGCGCGAACCCCGACGACATCGTGTTCTGGCCGTTCCCCTACCAGACCGGCGGCACGTTCCACGCCCGGATCGAGGGCGACTACAAGGGCGCGGTCAGCAAGACCAGCGAGAACAAGGCGACCGCGAAGGCGTGGCTGGAGTGGTTCGTCAACGAGTCCGGGTTCGCCGCCGACCAGCAGTCCATCCCGACGCCGATCGGCCAGGAGCTGCCGGCCGTGCTCAAGGACTTCCAGAGCACCGGCGTCGAGCTGATGGAGCTGCCGGCCGCGGTCGGGAACGCCGGCAAGGAGGACGAGATCATCAAGGTCTCCGAGATCGACCTGGCCGGCAACATCTACCGCCAGAAGCTGATCGACATCGCCCGCGGCGCGGCCAAGGGCGACAAGGAGTCGTACTTCGCCGAGCTGAACAAGCGGTGGGGCGAGGCCCAGTCGCAGGTCATGAAGTGACGACGACGATGCAGCGACCGGCGGTGACAGCGCCGCCGGTGGCGCCCCGGAAAACCCGGCGATGGCTTCCCTGGCTCTACCTGGCTCCCGCGCTCGGCCTGCTGGTCGCCTTCACCTACGTGCCGGTCGGCAACATGGTGTACTACAGCTTCACCTCGTGGGACGGCCTGGACGCCACGATGGAGCCGGTCGGCCTGGACAACTACGTGCGGGTCTTCACCGACGAGCGGTACTGGCGGGTCTTCCTGATCAGCGGGTACTACTTCGTGGCGTCGTTCGCGCAGATCGCCATCGCGCTGTACTTCGCGGTGATCCTGTCGTTCAACACCCGGTTCCGGAACCTGTTCAAGGGCATCCTGTTCTTCCCGTACCTGCTCAACGGGGTCGCCGTCGGGTTCGTGTTCCTCTACCTGTTCCAGCCGGGCGGCACCCTGGACACGGTGCTGGGCTGGGCCGGGCTCGGCGAGCACACGCGGTACTGGCTGGGCGACCCGGACATCGCCAACATCTCCCTCGCGGGCACGTCGGTGTGGCGGTTCACCGGCCTCAGCTTCGTGCTGTTCCTCGGCGCGATCCAGTCGATCCCGGGCGAGATCTACGAGGCCGCGGAGATCGACGGCGCCGGCGACTGGCACAAGTTCCGGCACATCATCATGCCCGGCATCCGGCGGATCATCAGCCTCTCGTTCATCCTGGCGATCTCCGGGAGCCTGGCGGTCTTCGAGATCCCGTTCATCATGACCGGCGGCGCGAACGGCACCCGCACGTTCGTGGTGCAGGCCTACGAGACCGCGTTCCAGTTCCGCCAGATCGGGCTGGCGTCGGCGATGGCCGTGGTGCTGCTGCTCGTCGTCCTGCTCATCACCTGGATCCAGCGGCGTCTCGTTCCGGACGAGGAGGTCACCCTGTCATGAGAAAAGCGGCCAAGTACGCCTCCCTGATCCTCGCCTCGATCGTCGTCCTGCTGCCCCTGACGGTCGTCCTCTTCGCCGCTTTCAAAACGCACGCCGAGTACACCGCGACCGGACCGCTGACACCCCCGCGGAGCTGGGTCAACTTCGACAATTTCGCCACGGCCTGGACCGAGGGGCGGATGCTGCTCGGCTTCTGGAACACCACTGTCATCCTGGCGATCTCGCTGACCGGCACGATCCTGATCGGCACGCTCGCGGCCTACGCGGTGAGCCGTTTCGATTTCCCGCTGAAGCGGCTGGTCCTCGGCCTCTTCCTGGTCGCCGCGCTGGTCCCCGGCGTCACCACCCAGGTCGCGACGTATCAGATCGTCAAGTCGATGGGCCTGGTCAACACGCCGGGCTCGGCGATCGTGCTGTTCCTCGGCACCGACATCATCTCCATCTACATCTTCATCCAGTTCATGCAGTCGATCCCGCCGAGCCTCGACCAGGCCGCGATGATCGACGGCGCGACCCGATTCACCATTTACCGGCGGATCATCCTGCCGCTGATGAAACCGGCGATCGCCACCGTCGCGATCATCAAGGGAATCGCCATCTACAACGAGTTCTACATTCCCTTCCTCTACCTGCGCTCGCCCGATCTGAGCGTCATCTCCACGGCGCTGTTCCGCTTCAAGGGACCGTACGGAGCGCAGTGGGAGACCATCGCTGCCTGCACCATGATCGTCATCTTGCCCACTGTCGTGTTCTTCCTGTTGCTGCAGCGCTTCATCTACAACGGCATCACCGCGGGAGCGACGAAGTGATTTCTCTTTCCGATCTGTCCGGCGCATGGCGGCTGCGGGACGCCGGCGGCGACGTCGTCCCGGCGATCGTCCCGGGTTGCGTGCACACCGATCTGCTGGCCGCCGGCCGCATTCCGGACCCCTTTCTCGACGACAACGAGAACGCGGTGGCCTGGGTCGGCCGCGCCGACTGGACCTACGAACGTGAGATCGAGTGGACCGGTCCCGAGCACGACCGCGTCGACCTGGTCTTCGAGGGCCTCGACACTGTCGCTCACATCGAACTCGGCGACGAGGTCATCGGCGAGACGCGCAACATGCACCGCGCTTACCGCTTCGACGTGACATCCAGAATCACCACCACAACCCCATTGCGGGTACGGTTCACGTCCGCTTACACCGAGGCGGAACGGGTGCGAAGCATCGTCGGTCCGCGGCCGAACGCCTATCCCGAGCCCTTTCCGTTCATCCGGAAAATGGCGTCCAGCTTCGGCTGGGACTGGGGGCCGACACTGGTCACCGCGGGTATCTGGCGGCCGGTCCGGCTGGAGGGCTGGAGTGTCGCCCGGATCGCCACGGTGCGTCCACTCTGCACGTACTCGGGTGATCGGGGAAAGCTGGACCTGACCGCCGAGATCGAGCGCACCCGGGATCGCGCGCTCCGCGCGCGGGTCCTGATCGACGGCCGCGAGCTGACCGTGCTGGATCTCCCGGCGGGCCGGACGCGGGTCCGCGCCGAGATCGACGTGCCCGGCGTGACGCCGTGGAACCCGCGGGGACACGGCGAGGCCGCACGGCACGAGCTGACAGTGGTGCTGCTCGACGGCGAGACCGAGATTGATCGGTGGGAACGGCGCACCGGATTCCGCACCGTGCAGATCGACCGGTCACCGGATGCGGCAGGCACCCGATTCGTCATCCACATCAACGGCGAACCGGTTCTCGCCAAAGGCGTCAACTGGATCCCGGACGACATCTTCCCGTCCCGGATGACCCCGGATCGCTACGCGTCGCGTCTCCGGCAGGCCGCCGACGCCGGGGTCAATCTGATCCGGGTCTGGGGCGGTGGCATCTACGAGGACCGCGCTTTCTACGAGGTCTGCGACGAACTCGGGCTGATGGTGTGGCAGGACTTCCCGTTCGCCTGCGCCTGTTATCCGGAGGAGGAGCCGATCCGCTCCGAAGTGATCGCCGAGGCCCGGGAGAACGTCACCCGGCTGTCACCGCATCCGAGCCTGATCACCTGGAACGGCAACAACGAGAATCTGTGGCTGCGCGGCGTCTCCGGCTGGACCGAACAGCCCGGCGGGGATCTGAGCTGGGGCGACGGCTATTACCTCGACGTGCTGCCGTCCATTCTCGCCGAGCTGGACCCGTCCCGGCCCTATCAGGCGGGAAGTCCCTGGTCAGGGTCGTGGGAGCACGAGCCGAACGATCCCGATCACCAGACCTTCCACTCCTGGGAGGTGTGGAACCGGCAGGACTACACGCACTATCGCGACTCGGCGCCGCGATTCGTCGCGGAATTCGGATGGCAGGCGCCGCCGGCCTGGCGGACCCTGCGCGACGCCGTCTCCGACGAGCCACTGCTGCCGGATTCGCCGGGTGTCCTGCACCACCAGAAAGCCGAGGACGGCAACGGCAAACTCGCCCGCGGTCTCGCTGCCCATTTCCCGGCCGCGATGTCCGGCGCGCTCGGGATCGAGGCCTGGCATTACCTGACCCAGCTGAACCAGGTGCGCGCGGTGCGGACCGGAATCGAGCACTGGCTCTCGCACTGGCCGCACACCGCAGGCACGATCGTGTGGCAGCTCAACGATCTGTGGCCGGTCACGTCGTGGGCGGCGATCGACGGCGCGGGCCGGCTGAAACCGCTCTACCACGCGCTGCGGGAAATGTACGCGCCCCGGACGCTGACCATTCAGCCGCGCGGCGTGGCGGTTCTCAACGATTCCCCGTCGGCGTGGAGCGGCGACCTGCGCATCGAGTTCCGGGCTGCCGACGGTTCAGTGCTGGAGTCCGTTTCTCATCAGATCTCGGTGGCCGCCCGCCAGGTCGGCGTCGTCGATGTGCCGGTGACCGGCGCGGCCGTCGTGGTGGCCACCCTGGGCGAGGCGCGCGCGCTCTGGTTCGACACCGACGGCGGGTACGGCGATCCCGGGCTCACCGTCACCGCGGAGCAGGTGCCCGGTGGCCTCGACGTGCGGCTGCACGCCGCCGGGATCGCCCGTGACGTGCTGCTGCAACCGGACCGGATCCACCCCGGCGCCGTCGTCGACAGGGGATTCCTCACCCTGCTGCCCGGCGAGTCCACGGTGCTGCACGTCCGTGCCCCGATCGAACTCGACCCGCTCGCGGTCAAGGACCCCTGGGTCCTCACCGATCTGGCGAGCGTTCTGACCCCGTACCCGTAAGGAGGTCCTTGTTGTGAGAATCCCCCTGGCGGTGGGCGCCGCGTTGCTGCTCGGCGCCACCGTCCTCCCCGTCCCCGCGACAGCCTTCCCCGCCACCGGCAAGTCGACAGTCCTCAGCTATCTGCGGTCGATCACCGGGACCGCCATCGTCTCCGGTCAGCACAACAAGGAGCCGGCCAGCTCGCCCGGCCAGTACACCCAGCAGGTGCACGACGTCACCGGTCAGTGGCCGGGCCTGTGGGGCGGCGACATGATGTTCCGCGCCGAGGACGTGAACAACCGGCAGCGCGTCGTCGACCAGGCCAAACGGGAGTGGGCGAACGGCTCGCTCGTCGCGCTCACCTGGCACGCCTGCTCGCCGACCGCCGGGCGGACCTGCGAGTTCGAGGGCGGCGTGAAGACCCGGGTCACGGACGCCCAGTTCCAGCAGATCATCACCGGCGGGACCGCGCTGAACCAGACGTGGCGGGCCCGGATGGCCGAGGTCGTGCCGTACCTGCGGCAGCTGCGTGACGCCGGGGTGCCGGTGCTGTGGCGGCCGTTCCACGAGATGAACGAGACGTGGAACTGGTGGGGCGGCCGGCCCGGCGCGGCGACGCTCTTCCGGCAGATGCGGGACTATTTCGACAGCCAGGGCCTGACCAACCTGATCTGGGTGTGGAACGTGCAGGACAACCCGGCCGGTGGCTGGTCCGCGTACTATCCGGGCGCCTCGTACGTGGATGTGGTGTCGCTCGACGCGTGGTACAAGAATCACCCGTCCGCCGCCGATTACCAGCAGATCCAGTCGATCGCCGCGGGCAAGCCGATCGCGATCGCCGAGATGGGTAAGGTGCCGGACGCGGCGCTGCTGGCGGCGCAGCCGCGGTGGTCGTACTTCATGGTCTGGTCGGAGCAGCTGCGCGGCAACAACACGAACGCGGAGATCCAGGCCGCGTACTTCCATCCGCGGGTGCTGAACCAGGGCGAGATCCGCTTCTAGTCGTGTGAACGGGCGGCAACCGATGCGGTTGCCGCCCGTTTCGCCGAGCGATCGACTGTCTTCTGTGAAAGGTGGAGATCAGTCCAGCATGTCGTCGAACTCGCCCTTCTTGGCGCCGTCCAGGAAGGCCTCGAACTCCTGCTTCGTGTAAAGAATGACCTCGCCGTCGGGAAAGCGCGAATTGCGCACGGCGATGAGGTTGTCGGTCTTGGCGACCTGAACGCAATTGCCGCCACCGCTCCGGGTGGCGATGCGCCACGCGAGCTCATTGCGGTCGAAATTCAAGTGGCTCATGATGATTTTCCCTGGTTTAAGAAAGTGCGCGGATTCGTTCGTCGATCATGCTCAGTGACCGCTCGGAGTCGAGGGCGAGTTCCGCGAGTCCGGCGAAGGTGCGCTTGATGCGCTCGGTCTCGCTCGGCTCGTCCTCGAAGATCTGACCCAGTTGCCCCTCGGTGTAGACCACGGTGGGCAGGACTTTCTCGTCGAACGTCAGGATCGAGAAGGACCCGTCGAGGCCGGGGTTGGTGCCCGCCGAGAACGGCAGGACCTGGATACTCACGTTGGGCACCGCAGCCATGTCCTTGATGTGGTGCAATTGCTCCCGCATGATGTCGCGGTTCCCGATGATCCGGTGCAGGGCCGTCTCGTCGATGATGGCATTGAACCGCAACGGATTCTCGCCGACGAGGATCTGCTGGCGCTTGATCCGGGATTCCGCGGTCTGCGCGAGTTGGTCGGCGGAGAAATACGCCCGGAGAAGGGTGATCACGTCTTCGGCGTAACCCTTCGTCTGGAGCAGGCCCGGAATGAGCAGAGCCTCGAAATTGTCGATCGAGACGGCGGCGCTCTCCAGGTCGAGATAGGTCGCCGTGGGTGACTCCAGGTTGTACCGCTGCCACCAGCCCGGCTGTGAGGCCTCCTTGGCCATCTGGACCAGCCGCTCCGTGGTGGAAGCGTCAAGCCCGTAGTAGCTGCAGAGCGCGCGGACGTGCGGTGGCCCGGAGCGCTTGGAGGTGCGGGACGCGTTCTCCAGCCGGCTGATCGTGGCGGCCGGCAGGCCCACGTCCTTCGCCACCTGGGCGGCGGTGAGGTTCCTGGCCTCGCGGTAGCCCCGGAGAAGCGCACCGAGCTCTCGGTTGCGCAACGTCGGGCTGCTCCGCCGGACCACGAGACACCTCCCTGTACCCCAGCCTTGATTCTATGTCAAGAAACTCGTTGGCAAGACGGGCCGTGGGAAAACATAGTGTGTCAACGTGTGGTTTGGCAATTGCCAACTAGGCGTGTCGCCGCGCAAACTATCGGTAGGGCCGACAGGTCCCGAAACAGGACGAGCACTCCCGGTTGCAGCCAGGAGTGCCCGTTATCCCACTGTCCCCCAAACCGGTCACACGGAAAGAAAGGACGAGTCGTGGAAAGTGTAGTCCTCATGCTGTCCGCGCAACAGCCGCCTGGTCACGATGCCTCAAACGTTATGATCGTCGGCGCGGCAATCCTGATCATTCTCGCTCTGCGGCTGATCGCGCGTTCTCTGCAGCCGGTCCTCGAAGTGATCAAATCCGCCGCAGCGATGGGGCTCGCGGTGATTCTGGCAGTCGGCGCGCTCGCGCTCGTGGTGATGTCACTGGTCGCCTGACGAACCGAGGCGGCATCGTCAACGGTGACAATGCCGCCGATCAGGCGGGCAGTTCCGCAGCGGTGACAATGCCGCCGATCGGGCGGGCAGTTCCGCGGCGGTGACGATGCCGCCGATCGGGCGGGCGGTTCCGCGGCGGTGACGATGCCCCGGTCAGGCGGCCAGTTCCGCCAGCGCGCGATCCAGGAAGGCGTCGAGATCCCCGGCCGGCGCGGCGATGACGAGCAGGCTGCCGAATCGCTCCAGATAGGGCTCGGCCTCCACGGCGTCGGCGCGGACCACGTCGCCTTTCGCATCCTCCAGATAGAGCAACTCACTGTGCTCCGGGTCGGTGAAACCGAGGATGACGAACGGCCCTTTCATCCCTTCGTGCAACCCTCCCGCGTACGGCACCACCTGCACCCGGACCCGCGGATGCCCGGCGATCCGCCGCAGGTGCTCCAGCTGCTCCCGCATGATCTCCGGTCCCGGCCCGGTCGCGCCGGCCCAGCGGCGCAACGCCGACTCGTCGATCAGGAAGTGCATCTCCGGGGCGTCGTCCCGTTCGAAGATCTCCTTCCGGGCCATCCGGGCCTCCACCAGCGGCGCCAGCTCCGCCGGCGAGGCGTAGAAGGTGAGCACGGCCTCCGCGTACGCCCGGGTCTGCAGCAGTCCGGGGATGACGAACGGCTCGAAGGCGCGGACGCTGGAGGCGACCTTCTCGTACTCCACGAGCAGCCGGACCTCCCTGCTCAGCGGGGTGTCGCGGACCGTCAGCGGCTGCACCTTCCGGTAGAGGTCGACGGTCTCGCGGTCCTCGCCGAGCCCGTAGTGATCGATCAGGGTGAGCAGCCGGCCGTCGGCGATCCCGTCGGCGACCGCCTCGACGAGCAGCAGGTCCGCCAGCGGCCAGCCGAGCGCGTCGGCCACCTGCTTCGGATCCTGCCCGGACCGGATCCGGGTGGTGGTGAGCCGGCGCCACAGCGCGAGCCGGGATACCGTCGGATCAGTGCTGGCGGTCATGGGGATCAGCTCCTTCAGGCTTTCCGGAACCGGATCTGCGTGGCCTCTTCTCGACGGTTCAAGATCGGTTGACGGTGGCAGCACCATGCTACCTATCGATATGGCGCAATCAGCGGTGTTCGTGAACCGGCGGCGTCGTTTCCGGGGGTACCCCATTCTGGGGAGTGTTGTCGGGCGTGGATCTCCGGTATAATCCAGCGGGTTGGCCGTTTTGGGCTCGGAATTGAGTACCCGTCGGTAATGGTTCGGAAATGCGCGGGGCGAATCGCGTCCGGCTTGCGCTGAATGCAGCTTTAGCGCCATTCGACTGTTATCGCTGATGAGATCAACCGCCCCGCCTCCGGCGCACGCCCCGGCATCAGGACTGCCCCGCCGTCCCGGGCCGCGTCGCCTCGCGGTTTACCGGCCGCTGCCCGGGGCCGCCAGCGCACGCATATCCGTTCCGTGTGCGCTGGTCGCCCCTGGGGGAGTGGCTGCGGTGTCAGCGGATGCCTTCCGCTCGCAGGTCTGCCGCCAGCTGGTTCGCGTGACCCTGGAGCACCTCGGCGACCCGCTCCAGCTCGGCGTCCGTTGCGGCCGCGATCGGGATGGAGCAGCTGATCGCGTCCGTGGCGGGAATCCGGTAGGGCACTGTCACCCCGACGCACCCTATGCCCGGCGTGTTCTGCTCGTGTTCGAGCGAGTACCCCCGTACCCGGGTCTGCTCCAGGTCTCGCAGCAGGGCGTCCGGGTCCGTGATGGTGTTCGGCGTGAGCCGCGCCAGCGGCGGCGCCGGCAGCAGGGCGCCCACCTCGCGCGGGGTGAGCTCGGCGAGCAGCGCCTTGCCGAGGGCCGTCGCGTGGGCGGGCAGCTGGCGGCCGACCCGGGACACCGCGCGGCGGGAGTCGGCGGTCTCGCGGGTCAGCAGGTAGATGACGTTGGAGCCGTCGAGGCGGGCGTAGTGGGTGGTGTAGTTGAGCTTGTCGCGGATGAGTTCCAGGGTGCGGGTGGCGAACGGCAGGGCCGGGTCCCGGTCGAGGTACGCGGTGCCGGTCAGCAGCGCGTGCGGTCCGATGCCGACCGCGGATCCGTCGTCGGTCGCCTCCAGCCAGCGCATCGCGATCAGCGTGTGCAGCAGCTGGTGCAGGCTGGACCGCGGATAACCGAGTCGTTTGTGCAGGTCGGTAACGGTCATCGGATCGCGCGCCTCGCCGAGGATCTCCAAGATCTCGATGGTGCGCTGCGCCGATTTGACCAGCTTCGGCTCATCCGGGTTCATGCCGTCTCCTTCGAACGCGAGGCCGCCGACAACGAGTGCGGGGCCGAGGACAGCGGGGCCGAGGACAGCGAGGCCGCCGACTGCGACAGCGAGGCCGCAGACTGCCGGGCCGCCGACTGCGACAGCGGGGCCGCCGCCGGCAAACCCCACGCCGGCGGGAGCGCGTCGTGCGGAACATTCTGGAACGTGACCGGCCGCAGGAACCGATCGATGGCCGCCGTCCCCACCGACGTGTGCAGCGGCGCGGTGGTCGCCGGGTAGGGCCCACCATGATGCATGGCCGGGCTCACCGAAACCCCGGTGGGCCATCCGTTCAGGATGACCCGCCCGGCGTGATCAGCGAGTTCCCGCAGCAGCGGCCCGGTGATCGCCTCGCCGGGCTCGGCGTGCACGGTAGCGGTGAGCTGCCCGGGCAGCTGCGCGGCAAGGGTCAGCAGCGAGAGCTCGTCGGTGTACTCCACGAGGATTGCGGTCGGCCCGAACGCCTCGTGCAGCACGTCGAGGATCGTGTCCGTGCCGGTGACCAGCAGCGCGGGGGTGGCCGAGGTGTCGTCGGCCTGACCGGCGACGGCGACGCGGACCCCGGCGTGGGCAGCGAGTTCGGCGCGCGCGTCCCGGTGCCCACTCGCGATCCGGCTGTTGAGCAGCGCGCCGCCGGGCGCGTCCGCGAGGATCTCGATGAGCGCCTGCTCGGCGCCGAGCCCGGCCGGGACGAACAGCACGCCGGGCTTGGTGCAGAACTGGCCGAGGCCGAGCGTGTAGGAACCGGCGAAACCTCGCAGGATCTCGTCGCGGCGGCTCGCCAGGGCCGCGCGGGTGACGAACGCCGGGTTGACGCTGCCGAGCTCGCCGTAGAACGGGATCGGCTCGGGCCGGGCGGCGGCCAGGTCGAACAGGGCACGGCCGCCGGCGAGGGAGCCGGTGAACGCGGCGGCGCGGATCCGCGGGTCCTGCAGCGCGTCGCGGCCGGCCTGCTCGCCCTCGATCAGCGTGATCGCTCCGGCCGGGAGGACGTCGCTGACCAGGGCGGCCACCCGGCGGGAGAGCTTCGGGTGGCCGGGGTGGGCCTTCACGACGACCGGGCAGCCGGCGGCGAGGGCGGCGGCGGTGTCGGTGCCGGCGACCGAAAACGCGAACGGGAAGTTCGACGCCGCGAAGATCAAAACCGGTCCGATGGGTACGCGTATCCGGGTCAGCCGAGGCCGCGGACCGGTCGGCCAGTCGGGGTCGGCCGGGTCCTCCCGGATGTCGTGCACCCGCCCCGCGGTGATCTCGTCGGCGTAGAGCCGCAGCTGGAACGTGGTGCGGCCGAGTTCGCCGGTGAGCCGGGGGATCGGCAGGTGGGTCTCCTCGGCGGCGAGCGGGACGAGTTCGCCGGCCGCCGCGTCGAGGGCGTCGGCGACCGCGTGCAGCAGCCGGGCACGTTCCGCGGGGGTGATGTCGGAGAAGGCAGCCGATGGGGTCACAGTGTCGTTCCCAGGGGGTCGGTGCTGACGGCCCAGGCGCCGCCGAGCAGTTCGTTCGGGTCGGGTGGGGCGGTGGGCGGGCCCGCGTCGGGGTAGCGGTCCGCCCAGGCTTCGGCGTCGTCGGCCGGGTGGTACCCGATCTTCTCGCCGGCGGTGAGGCTCATCCAGCGGCGGGTGTTGCGGGAGATCGCGTTGACGACGTGGTGGCCGGTCCGGTCCAGGCGCAGGGTGGCCTCGATCAGCCGGACCATGTCGGCGGGGGAGAGCCAGGTGGAGAGGCTGCGGACGCCGCGCGGCTCGGCTTCGACGGTGCCGATCCGGGCGGAGACGACGGTCATCGCGTACCGGTCGGCGTAGAGGCTGCCCAGCGCCTCGGCGGCGACCTTGCCGGCGCCGTAGAAGGTGTCCGGGCGGGGCGGCAGCTCGTCGGCGCCGCCGGCCTCGGTGGCCGGTGTCATCCCGACGGCGTGCGCCGAGCTGGCGAGCAGGACGCGGCGGACCCCGGCGGCGTGCGCGGCGTCGAGGACGACCTGGGTGCCGTGCACGTTGGCTTCCAGGATCTCCGGCCAGGGCCGCTCCTTGCTGTGGCCGCCGAGGTGCACGACCAGGTCGACGCCGGCGCAGGCGGCGGCCATGGCCCGCGGATCGGTGACGGACAGGGCGAGGTGTTCCTCCGAGCCGTCGTCGAGGGCGGGCGGCGGGGCCGGGTCGAGCAGGCGCAGCCGGCGGCCCGGGCGGCGCAACAACGGGCGGATCAGCGTGCCGACGCGGCCGGCGGCACCGGTGACCAGCAGTGTTTCGGGCAACGTCTCTCCTCGGCCGACGAACGCCAGCGGACCGCCACCGGACCGCCGGTGGATCGGCGATCACGATCAGGTCGCTGTCGTAACAGTCTTGACATCTTCGTTGGGAGATCCATACCGTACCGCAAGGATCCGCCTATGTGAAAGCGTTACACATATGTGAATGGAGATGGCATGGCGCCACGAACCGCAATCCGGGGCCTGCTCGCCTCGGTGTCGGCTGTGCTGCTGCTCGGCAGCGCCGCCTGCGCCGGTGACGACAGCGCCGGCGACGCCGGTGACACCCTGGAGGTCTGGACCCGCAGCGCACCCGAGCCCGCCGCCACCTATAAAGACATCTTCGCCGCCTTCACCGCCAAGACCGGCATCGCCGTCGACTACCAGCCGGTCGTGGAGTTCGACCAGCAGCTCCAGGCCCGTGCCAGCTCCAAGGATCTGCCCGACGTCTTCGTCGCCGACGCCGCCAACCTCGGCACCTACCAGGCGCAGGGCTGGCTGCAGCCGATCGAGCAGGCGAGCGTCACCGGCGGCGCCGACGTCGCCGACACCGCGTGGAAGTCGGTCACCGGCCTGGACGGCAAGACCTACGGCATCCCGTTCTCCCGGCAGGCCTTCGCCACGTTCATCCGCAAGGACTGGCGGGAGAAGGTCGGCCTGCCGGTCCCGAAGACCTGGGCCGACCTGACGGCCCTGGCCAAGGCGTTCGCCGAGAAGGACCCGGACGGCAACGGCAAGAAGGACACCTACGGGATGGTCGTGCCGGGCAGCGCCCAGAACGGCTACACCGTCTTCTGGAGCGCGAGCTACCTGTGGCAGGGCGGCGGCGACATCGTCGCCGACGCCGGCGGCGGCAAGTACCGCGTCGAGATCAACAGCGACACGTCGGTGCAGGCGGTCACCTGGATCCGTGAGCAGTTCTGCACCCCGGGCGTGGTGCAGCCGGGCGCGCTGACCCAGACCACCGCGCAGACCACGCACTTCACCGACGGCACGGCCGGCATCTACTTCACCGGCCCCTACAACTTCGTCCCCTACGACCAGAAGCTCACCAAGGACAAGTACGAGGTCGTGCCGGCGCCCGCCGGACCGGCCGGTGGCGACGTGCTGGCCAACGGCGAGAACATCTACCTCGGCGCGGGCAGCAAGCTCACCGACGCGCAGAAGAAGCTCGCCGACTTCCTGATCACGCCCGAGGCGCAGAAGCTCGGCATGGTCAGCAAGACCCAGGCCGTGGTCCGGCTCCCCGTCACCAAGACCCTGGACGCCGCCCGGGTCACCGGCGACCAGCGCTGGTCGGTGATCCAGGAGGCGTACACGGAGAACGGCCGGGAGTTCCCCGCCGCGCTGCAGTGGGTGCCGGTGCGCAACGCCGCCGCCGAGGGACTCAACAAGGTCCTCGCCGACTGCTCCGGCGACGTGAAGGCCGGACTCGACGCCACCGCGCAGGCGGTCTCGGCCGCGCTCCAGGAGCAGGGCGTCCTGGCGTGACGACGTCCCTCGTACCGGTCCGGAGCGGGACCAGCCGGTCCCGCTCCGGCGGGGACCCCGCTCCGGTGCGGCGCGGCCGCCCGTCCGGCGCGCTGATCTCCTGGCTGTTCCTGATCCCGGCGATCCTGCTCGCTGTCTACTTCAAGTTCATCCCGATGATCGAGGGCATCCGGCTGAGCCTCTTCAAGGTGCAGCCGTTCCTCGGCAACGAGTGGGTGGGCCTGGACAACTACGCCGACGTGCTCACCGACGCCCGGTTCCGGGACGCTCTCGGGCACACCCTGATCCTCGGCGTCGGGCAGACCGTCGGCGCGCTGCTGGTCGGCGCGCTGCTCGCGCTGCTGCTGGAGGGCCAGACCCGGTCGCTGTGGGTGCTGCGCAGCGCGGTCTTCCTGCCGGTGGTCACCGCGACAGCGGTCAGCGGCGAGATCTGGCGGCTGCTCTACCACCCGACCCCGGACGGCCCGCTGAACTCGCTGCTGTCGCTGCTCGGCCTGGGCCCGTCCCAGTTCATCGCCGGCACCGACACCGCGCTCTGGTCGGTCATGGCGGTCGGCATCTGGATCGGCGCCCCGTACAACATGGTGATCGTCCTGGCCGGGCTCGCCGGCGTCGACCGGGCGCTGTACGAGTCGGCGTCGGTCGACGGCGCCGGGACCCTGCGGCGGCTGTGGCACATCACCGTGCCGGCGCTGCGGCCCGCGATCGCCGTCATCCTCACCCTCGCCGCGATCCGCAGCCTGCGTACGTTCACCGAGGTGTACGTGCTCACCGGTGGCGGGCCGGCCGGATCCACCGAGGTCTGGATGACCCGGGTGATCTCCCTCGGCCTCGAGGAGAACAACATCGGCCGGGCCTCGGCCGCGTCGGTGCTGCTGCTCCTGCTGACCCTGACCGCGACCTTGGTGGTCAGATTCGCTACGCGGAAGAAGGAGGCGTGATGGATCGCTTCGACACCGCGCTCGGCTGGACGCCCCGGACCAGGCCGCTCCGCGCGCTCCTCTGCGCCCTCGCCCTCTTCGTCTTCGCCGGACCGTTCCTCCTCGTGCTCTCCGGCGCGTTCGACAACCACGGGCAGTCCACCCGGCTCAGCTTCTGGCCGAACGAGCTGACCTGGGCCAACTTCACCGTCGCCGGGGACCGGGGGATCTGGTCCTACCTCGGGCACTCGCTGGTGATCGTCGGTGGCGGCCTGCTGCTGCAGATCGCCGTGTCGGTGTTCGCCGCGTACGCCCTGGCCCGTCAGCGGTTCCGCGGCCAGGCCTTCGTCATGCTCGCCATCCTGCTCACGATGATGCTGCCGGAGGAGGTCATCGCGATCCCGCTGTCGCTGGTCATCGGCGACCTGCCGGGGCTCGGGCTGAGCCTCAAGGGATCCGCGCTCGGGGTGATCCTGCCGGTCGGCATCTGGGGCTTCTCGATCCTGGTGATGAGCGAGTTCATGAAGGAGATCCCCGGCGAGATCATCGAGGCGGCCAAGCTGGACGGCGTCGGTGAGCTGCGGATGCTCTGGCGCATCGTGCTGCCGCTGTCGCGGTCCGCGCTCGGCGTCATCACCGTCTTCGGCTTCATCATGATCTGGGACCAGTACCTGCTCCCGCTGATCGTCGCGGAGAACCAGAGCGACTACACGATCACGGTGGCGCTCGCGCTGATGCGCGTCGACAACGTCGTCGGCCCCGGCGCCGTGCTGGCCGGCGCGGTCGTCGCCCTGATTCCCAGCCTCGTCGTCTACCTGCTGCTGCAGCGTTCGCTCGTCCGCGGGATCACCGCCGGCGCCACCAAGGGCTGAGCCCACCCATCTACCGAGGGATCTCGATGACGTTCCATCAGCCTGTATTCAATGGTGTCCTGTTCTTCCCTGTCACCCCGTTCGGCCCGGACGGCAGCGTCGACGAGACGACCCTGGCCACCCATGTCGCGCAGGGCGTCGACGCGGGCGCCGGCGCGGTCTTCGCCGGCTGCGGCACCGGCGAGTTCCACGCGCTCAGCGGCGACGAGACGGAGGCGGTCGCGCGGGTCGCGGTGGCGTCGGCCGCGGGCACGACGCCGGTCTACGCGGGCGCGGGCGGCCCGCTTCCGGTCGCCATCGATCAGGTACGGCGGCTGGCCCGCACCGGGGTCGACGGTGTGCTGCTGCTCCCGCCCTACCTGGTCGGCGGCACCCAGCCCGGCGTCGTCGACTACGTCCGCCAGGTCGCCGCCGCCACCGACCTGCCGGTGGTGTTCTACCAGCGGGCGAACGCGGTGCTCACCCCGCAGGCGGCGGCCGAGGTGTCCCGGATCCCGACCGTCACCGGCATCAAGGACGGCGTCGGCAACCTCGAGCTGATGCACCGGATCGTGCTGGCCGTCCGGCAGGCCGCCGGTCCCGGCTTCCAGTTCTTCAACGGGCTGCCGACAGCGGAGATGACAGTTCCGGCGTACCGGGGGGTGGGTGTCCCGCTCTATTCCTCGGCCGTCTTCGCGTTCGCGCCGGAGATCGCGCTCGGCTTCTACCGGGCCGTCGTCACCGGCGACGACACGCTCCGCGACGAGCTCCTGGAACGGTTCTACGCGCCGCTCGTCGAGCTGCGGGACACCCGCCCCGGTTACCCGGTCGCGCTGATCAAGGCCGGGGTGCGGCTGCGCGGCCTGGCGGTCGGCGGTGTGCGCGCCCCGCTCACCGACCCCGCCCCGGAACACGTCGACCGGCTCGCCGAGCTGATCGAGGAGGGCCGCAAGGTGGTCTCCGCATGATCATCCGGGAATTGCTCGTCACTCCCATCGCGTTCCGCGACCCGCCGCTGCTCAACGCGACGGGCGTGCACGAACCCCTCGCGCTGCGCTGCGTGCTGCGCCTCGTCGTGGACGGCGGCGTGATCGGTCTCGGCGAGTGCGGCGGCGACCGGGCGCAGCTGGACCGGCTCACCGCGGTGGCGCCGGCGCTGGCGGGCCTCAGCGTCCTCGAGACGAGCCGGGTGGCCCGGGCGATCGACGCGGCGCTGCCGGGGGAGAGCGCGATGGGCCGCCGGGCCACGTTCTCCGCGATCGAGGTGGCCTGCCTGGACGCGGCCGGCCGGTTGCTCGGGCAGCCGGTGGTCTCCCTGCTCGGCGGGGCGGTCCGGGACGCCGTGCCGTACAGCGCCTACCTGTTCTACAAGTGGGCCGGTCACCCCGGTGCCGCGCCGGACGAGTGGGGTGAGGCGCTGGACCCGGCGGGAATCGTCGCTCAGGCGTCCACGCTGATCAACCGGTACGGGTTCGGGTCCATCAAGCTGAAGGGCGGCGTCTTCCCGCCGGACCAGGAGATCGCCGCGATCCGCGCCCTGCGCGAGGCGTTCCCGAGCCACCCGCTGCGGATCGACCCGAACGGCGCCTGGACGCCCGCCACCGGACAGCGGGTCGCGGCCGAGCTCGACGGCGTCCTGGAGTACCTGGAGGACCCGTCCTGGGGCCTCGACGCCCTCGCGGAGGTGAGCGCGGCCGCCCGCATGCCACTGGCGACGAACATGTTCGTGAACTCGTTCGGCACGATCGCGCCGGCCGTCGCGAAGGACGCCGTGCAGGTGATCCTCGGCGACCACCACTACTGGGGCGGGCTGACCCTGAGCCGGCACCTCGGCACCGTCTGCGAGACGCTCGGACTGGGCCTGTCGATGCACTCCAACTCGCATCTGGGTATCAGCCTCGCCGCGATGACCCACCTCGCGGCCGCCACCCCGAACCTCACCTACGCCTGCGACACCCACTACCCGTGGAACTCCGGCGACGACGTGGTGAAACCGGGTGTGCTGCGGTTCGAGGGCGGCTCGGTGCCGGTGCCGGACGGTCCCGGCCTCGGCGTCGAGCTCGACCTGGACGTGCTGGAGCGGCTGCACCGGCTCTACGTCGACTCGGGCCGTCAGGTCCGCGACGACACCGGGTACGCCCGCCGGTTCGACAGCGGCTACGACCCGAGCCTGCCGCGATGGTGAACGCCGTCGCCTACCTCTACCCGTGGGACGTCCTCGGCGACCCGCGGGCGGTGGACCGGGTGGCCGCGCTGGGGGTGAACCGCGTGGCGCTGGGCGCCTCCTACCACGCGGTCCGCGCGGCCACCCCGCTCCATCCACGGCACCGGATCGTGCACGCGACTCATGGGGCGCTCTATCTGCCCGTACCCGAGAGGAGATGGGCGACCGCGGCGATCAGGCCGCGCACCGCGGCGGCCTGGACCGGCCGGGACGACTCGTTCGCCGCCGCCCGTGACCTGCTGCGCGCGCGAGGGCTCGAGGTCGATGCCTGGGTGGTGCTCACGCACACGGACCCGGTCACCCCCACCGGCTTCGCGCCGCGCAACGCGTTCGGAGACACCTATGGGTACGGGTTGTGCCCGGCGTTCCGGGAGGTCCGCGACTACGCCCGGACGCTCGTCGAGGAGGTGATGCGGGCCGGCGCGCCGGACGGGCTGATCGTGGAGGCGTGCGGGCCGATGGGTGCGGGCCATCAGTCGGAGCACGAGAAGACCGCGGGCGCCGACTGGGACGCTCTCGACGAGCGGCTGCTGTCGATCTGCTTCTGCGCCGCGTGCACGGACCTGATGGCCGATCCGGGCGGCGCCCGGTCGGCGGTGACGGCGGCCGTCGGTACCGGCCGGTTCGTCCCGGACGAGGTCGCGGCCGACGTGCTCGCCGTCCGGTCCACGGTGACCGCGGCGCTGCGGGACGAGGTGGTGTTCGCCGCCCGAGCCGCCGGAGCTGCCGGAGCCGCTCGAGCCGCCGGAGCCGCCGGCCGGCTGGGCTTCTTCGCGGACGCGGACCCGTGGGCGGTCGGGCCGGCGGCCCACGTCCGGGAAAAAGGTGATTTCTACATCGCGTCCGCGTGGGACGCGTCGATATCACGGGTCGCGGCGCTGCGCGCTTCGGTGACCGGCCGAGTCGCCGCTTACGTGACGATCCTGCCGCCCACCGTGCCTGATTCTGATCGGTTGACCCGGGACTGGCAGGGGCTGATCGACGCCGGCGCGGACGAACTGCACGTCTACCACGCGGGCCTGGCGTCGGCCGCCCGGCTCGACGCCGCCGCCCGCGCGCTGCGGAATCTGAAAGAGGGAAACCCATGATGGAGGCGGTCCTCTGGCTGACCCCCAAGGTGTTCGACGACCTCACCGACCCGGCGCCCGGCGTCGCGGCGTTCTTCGACCACTACGCCGCGTATCTCGACGGGCGGCCGGTCACCGTCGTGTTCTGCCCGTCCAACGGTGACCACATTCTCACCTACGCCGGGCCGGCGCATCGGCGGGACCGCTTCGACTGGGCGCGGTACAACTGCTACGCGCACGGTGACGCCGGGCTGACCCGGGCGCACAACCTGGACTGGCTGACCCGGGTCCGGGAGGGCGGGGAGCGGTCGTTCAACCCGTACTCGGCCGGTCCGATGTTCACCGTCAGCGAGCAGCCGATGGACTACGAGATCCTGGCCGGCTGCTACGCGGCGATCCGGGCCGAGGCGGCGCGGCGGGGGATCGCGGTGACGCTGCTCGAATACCTGGAACCGGGCCCGGAGTTCTGCCGCAGCGAGTGGAAGACCGTGCGGCATCCGGAGGTGTCGTCGGGGACCGCCGACGCGGGCGGGCACGTCATCCCGGGCGTGCTCGACGTGGCCGCGGCGCTGACCGCCGATGACCACCGATACGCGGCCTACCCCGGTGGCGTCCCGGGCGGGCTGCCCGCCGGGGACTTCGTCGCGGCGCAGACCGGCGCCTATGTCGCCGACTTCGCCCTGGACGGGATCCTGCTCGGCAACCAGTTCGGGCTCGTCGGCTTCTGGGACCCGGCGCGGGCGCCGGCGCCGACCCCGGAACGCACCGGCGGCGTCGCCCGGTTCTTCGACCGGATGCGGGACGCGCTCGGCGACCGGCAGCTGTACTGGATGGACACCTACTGGCGCGCCGAGGTGGAGATGAGCGCCTGGGGGATGCCGGCGAGCGCCTACGCCCGGATGGACGCGGTGCTGGTCTGCACGTTCGCGGTGCTCGTCGAACGTACCGAAATCCTGCCGAACGTCCGCAGCAAGGCCGCCCTCGGCGGGCCGCGGGTTCTCTACGGCCTGGACTTCGTCGACCCGTGGTACTGGTACCGCACCCACCTCGACGACCGGCGCACCTACCTCTACCAGCGGGAACTGCTCGCCGGTCCGGCCGCCGCGCACGTCGGCGGGTTCTCGTTCTTCGCCAACGACACGTTCGGTCACTTCGTGCCCGACGGCCCCCTCACCGAGACCCTCGCGGTCATCCTCGCCGCGGAGGCACCTTCTCAGTAAGGAGCACTGTGCGCAGAATTCCCGTCCTGTCCGTCCTCGTCCTGCTGTTCACCCTTCTGGTGGCGACCCCCGCCTCCGCCGCACCGGCGTCCGTCGACGTCTACCCGGTGCCGTCGATCTACCCCGCCTCGCCCGACTACACGCTGACCGTCAACGGGACGCCGGTGCCCGTGCAGGACTACCCCGGTTACGACATCGCGCAGTTCGCGCTCGGTGACGGCGATGCCACGATCGCCATCACGAAGGTCAACAACACGAACATCGGGGCGTACCGGATCAGCCCCGCCAAGCTCGGCATCACCGGCGTGGTCAGCGGGCCGACGCTCACCTTCACGCTGCGCGACGACGCGTACCTGATCGTCAAGATCGACGGCCGGCCGGACCTGGTCATCGCGGCCGACCCGGCGGAGACCAACCGGCCTGCAGCGGGCGCGGCCGGCGTCTTCGGCGTCGGCGCGGGCGTCAGCACCGCGCAGTTCCAGCGGACCCTCAACGACGCCGCGGCCTGGGGCAGCGCCAACGGGACGCAGGGCATCGTCCACGTCCCGGCCGGCGTGTACCCGGTCGGCAACCTCTACCTGCGCAGCGACCTGGCGCTGTACCTGGCGCCCGGCGCGGTGCTGCGGTTCACCGGCAACCGGTCGGAGAACGAGGTGCACTGGCGCAAGGAGTCCCAGCAACGCGACATCACCTGGTTCATCTCCACCCGGTACTCGTCCAGCAACATCAGCATCTACGGCCGGGGGACCATCGACGGCAACGGCAAGGCTGCCCTGCAACCGGGCAACCTCGGCGTCAACCTGCTCACCCCGATCTACACCACCGGTTTCACCGTCGACGGCATCACGTTCCGCGAGTCCAGCAGCTGGGCGATCATGCCGACCCGCTCGTCCGACATGACGTTCCGCAACCTGAAGATCTTCAACCGGTTCGACATGGGCGAGAACGACGGCATCGACGTCATGGAATCGACCAACGTCACCGTCCGGCACGCCGTCGGGGTCGGCCTGGACGACCCGTTCAGCACGAAGACCTGGGACGAATCCGTCGACCTGTTCGCCAAGGTGCCCGGTGAGCCGCGCCCGCAGTCGAACATCCTCTTCGACGACCTGGTCACGTTCACCTACTGCTACGGGGTGAAGGTGGGGCAGGGCGTCTTCCAGACCCAGGAGAACATCACCTTCCGCAACGTCACGGTCTACGACGCCGCTGTCGCGCTCGGCGTGCACCACAAGTACGGCGCCGCACCGGCCCGCGACATCCGGTTCGAGAACATCGACGTGGAGAAGCTGAGCTTCAGCAACGACGGCAACCGCACCTGGCTGGCGTTGTGGACCGGCGAGACCCACGGGGTGGGACCGATCCAGGACGTCGTCGTGTCGAACGCCCGGCTCCGCACGCTCGGCGCCACACCGGCCCGGATCAACGGCAAACCGGCCGCACCCGTCACCGGGGTCGTGCTGCGCCAGGTCTACGTGGGCGCCGCCACCACCCCGGCCACCACCCTCGCCGACCTCAACCTGACCAACATCTCCGACAGCGGCCCGATCACCGTCACGGGCTGACGGACCCGATGGGCGGCGTTCTTCACAAGGCGTTTGCTAGCGGACGCCGCCCATCAACCGGGAGATCGGCCGGGCCGCCGCGGCCAGCGCCAGCCCCAGCACGATCGCGACCGCGCCGAGCACGCCGAAGTACACGGTCTCGGTGTCCGCGCTGTAGAACTGGGCCAGCGTCCCGGACAGCGCCGTCCCGAGCGCCACCGACAGGAAGAACAGCGCCACCATCTGGGTGTGGAAGGCGTGCGGCGCCAGCTTGGTGGAGAGCGACAGCCCGACCGGCGAGAGCAGCAGCTCCGCCACGGTGAAGACCAGCAGGATGCCGGCCAGCGCGAGCAGCGGCGTGCTGTGCGGCCCGCCGCCGGCCAGGGGCAGGAACAGCAGGAACGCGACGCCCATGATGGTGGTGCCGAGCGCGAACTTGATCGGGCTGGACGGCTGCCGGTCGCCGAGCCGGGTCCACAGGGCGGCGAACACGCCGGAGAGCACGATGATGAAGACCGGGTTGATCGACTGGACCCAGGAGACCGGCATCTCCCAGCCGCCGATGCTCCGGTCCAGCCGCTCGTCGCTGTAGATCGTCACGACCGTGATGCGCCACATTGCAGGTTTTAAGGTTTGGCCTGTTCAGGGGGTTAGGCGGATTTGCCAGCGGTCGCCGGGGTACACGGTCGCGGTCCCGTCGGCTGCGATCACCCAGAAGATGGGCACCCCATCGGGGATGTCGTGCAAGGCGCGTTCCTCGGCGGTGGGCATGCGGATCGTCACGGTCGCCCCGGCGGGCGGCACCAGGTCTTCGCGCTCGGGTTGTTCGCGCACCACTACACCATGCCCCCGCTGTACGACAGCCAGGCCCTCGTTGCGGAGAACGGCGATGGCGCGGCGGGCTGTTTCGCGGGAGACGCCATTCTCTTGCTGAAGCCTCAGTTCGGACGGCAGCTGCTGGCCGGGCCGCAGCCGGCCCGTGACGATGTCGGCGCGCAGCCCGGCGGCGATCTGCTCATAGAGCGAGGCGCCGGGCTGCGGTGTGATCACACGGCGACATTAGGTCCGGACGTCCGGACGTCTCACGGCGCGGATGCCCGGACGTCCGGACGTGTCTGGTGACTAGTCGTTGTCGAGCCGCAGGGCAAGCGCGGTGACCCTGGCACCACGCTCGACGCCTTCACTGAATCCAGGCACGTCCGCCAACTGCGCTTCCATGCCTTTGATCTGCGACCGCATGGCAGCGAGCTCGCGGTTCTGCGCGGCGATTTGGTCCACCAGCGAGTTGCAACGATTCACGAGTTGTTCCAGCAGGGCGGCGTTCAGAGCGCCGACCTTCGCATTGTCGCTGGCTCGGGCCATCGCCTTGCGAATGAGGGTGCGCTGCTGCCGCTGGGCGTACTCAACGAGCGCGGCGGCGAGGAGCGCACACGCGACGTTGGACGCGATACCCACCCCGAGGATGATCAACAGCCGGATGATGCTGCTGTTGATGCCGTGCTCAACGGTGAGGGCGCCGATCGTGAGGGCACTGATGGTGGTGATGGCGAGGATGCCGCCGGCGGTGATGAGCCAGATGGCGCTGACGCGGCGCAGGTTGGTTTCGGTTTCGCTGGCGGGTAGGCCTTTCTCGGCCGGATGGGTGACGCCCAGTGTGCCGAGATCTCGCGTGTCCATCCCGATGTCGTGCATGTGGGCCTCCCCAGTGCCTCTGGATGTGAACGTGCCTCCATAGACGGCAACCGTGATCGTGCGCCTTGGTTACGGCTACGTCTCGCGTCAATGGCGTTTCGTGTCGCAACGTGCCGCAACGTCCGACTGTGTAGATCGTCAGTGCGGCCGATTGGACGCTTGTTCTACTCATCCGTTCGGGCAGTGATCGATTGTTCTCGGACAGTAAGCGCTCCCGCCGTGCCGCGCAACCGTTCACAGTGGAGCGTCATCCCTGCTCAGGGGGTACGTGAGTTATTCACGCATCTCGTTCGGATTCGGTCACCGTGGAGGAGCCATGGGGGCAAGCCGGTCACGTCCGGCCCCCCCGCATCCACGCCCGCCAGTCCTCGGCGTCCTGGTCGACGATGGCGTTGCGCCCGGCGGCGAGCTCAGCCAGGTCGGTGAGCGGCGCACCGTGGGGGAGTGCTGGGCCGAGCACGTGCCGCAGGACGGTGCGGGCGCGTTCGCCGGCTGCCGCCATGTCGGCGAGTGCGGCCAGCAGCGCCCGCATCATCTCCGCGTACTCGGGTGCCGAAGGGTCGAGCGGGACGGTGAGGACCGTGCTGTAGCGGGACGACTCGGGCCAGCCCCAACTGGAGTAGGCGCCGGACCGTCCGCCAGCGGGCGTGAACCCGGCGTCGGCAAGCCACTGCTCGATCAGGTGCGGGTCGACGGCGGGTAGGCCCTCGGGGCCAGTCATCGTGGATCCCCGGTCCGCGTGATGCTGATCGACCAGTTTCGGCCGCCGACGATCTGCATCAGCTTGATCGGGGTGTGTTTGCCGTTCGGGGGTTCGCCGTAGAGGCGGAACGCGCGCCACTGGAAGGTGGGGCCGTACGTCCACCACAGCTTGCGGAGTCTCATGCGCTCACCTCGACTTCCCAGTCCGGATGGATGCCGAAGGAGCCTTCGGTGGTGTGCAGCACCCAGCAGTTGTCGGATTCGACGGTGAATGGGGAGCCGTCGTTGTCACCGACCACTTCTGCGGTCTGGTATTCGGCGACGCTGCGGGTTGTCTCGTCGAAGGGGTAGTCGGCGGGGAAGGCGAGTAGGTCGACGCCGTCACCAGGCTTGAGGTCACGGATCTTCCGGGCGATCACGCGCCCACCTCCCCGAGCCGTTCGGCGATCTGCCGCTCGCTGGGCGTCCGCTGGCTGTGCAGCCACACGGTGATCTGGTTGATGGGTTGACCCAGGATGCGGGCGGCGCGGTCGCGGGGCATCGGCGTCCCGGCGAACTGGATGCGATCCAGGGCGGTGTCCAGGGTGATGAGGCCGGCGGCGTAGTCGGCGCGGACGGGCAGGTGCGTGTCGGCGTCTGTGACGGTTGGCATCAGGCGGCCCGCTCGAATGCGACCTCACGCCATTCGCCGCCCGACTCGTCACGGGACAGCAGGGCGCAAGCAGCCTGTTCGGTGACGGTCATCCGCTCCGGCCAATACTCGGTGAGCAGCTTGACCGCCGCGTCCCGCGTCTTCTGCGGGTACACCTGCCCGGTGTTGGTGCGGGCGGCCCACAGGCAGCGCCGGTCGGGTTCAGCCAAGGCGGCGTCGTACAGCCGCTCGTACGTGTCGCCGTTCAGTTCGTTGGCGAGGGACTCGAACTGGGCGGCGTGCCGGGACGCCTCACGTGGTGTGAGCGCGAGCAGCCGCGGGTCGTCGAGGTAGCGGGCCGGGTAGTTCTCGACCGCGTACGAGATGCCCTCGTAGTCGCGCTTGTGCAGGTGCATCAGTGCCGCGCCTTTGTCGAGGTCGCTCATCTCGTCCCAGGTGGGCAGGTTGCCGGTCATGCTGTGGTCCTTTCCGTGAGTGGCGCTTCGCATTGGCCTGGTCCGCCGCCGTGGTCGTCGTAGTCGTGCCCGCATTCGCAGCGGCCGGTGTCCGGGTCCTCGGAGTAGGCAATGCAGTGGTTGTCGCGCTGGTTCTCGATGCGGTCGGCGAGGGCGTCCAGGTCGGCGGCTTCGGCTGAGGTCAGCCCTGCGTCGGTCAGGGGGTCGGGTCGGACGCTGGCGGCTAGGGCTCGAACCCAGGTGCTGGTCGGGTCGCCTTCGAGGCAGTACCCGGTGTTGTGGCGTTCGGCAATTGCCTGGAGTTCGGCGCGGGGGACGGTGATGCTCACGCGTCCACCTCGTCGGCGGGCACGAGCTGTGCGGTGGTGACTCGGCATTCGTCGCCGTGGCCGTCCGGGTGGCCGAAGTCGACGTAGCTTTCGCCGGTCGTCCAGGACGGCCCGAGGTATGTGGCGAACTGCTTGCGCTGGCGATGCCAGACACGCTGGCCTTCGGTGAACTGGCGGTCGGTCATGCGGGGACCTTCTCGAACTCGTCGGTGTGAGCCCAGTCGTCCTCGCCGCTCTCGGGGTCCTTGAAGCGGAACGTCTCGGGCCAGCACTTGAACCGCCTGTAGTCCTCGCAGGTGCCGTTTTCCAGCACCTCAACAACGAGGTGGACGTCGGTCATGCGCACTTGGTCGCCGATCTCAAACTTGGCCATGCGTGCTCCTAGCTGCTCGGATGATCGTAAAGCGGGGACCCTTATTACCGTCGATTCTACCGCCACGATGGCCAAGATCGGTTGCCATGAGGGCTGAATCAGGGTCCCCGCATGCCATGCTTTGCGCATGGGCGGACCGCACAAGCAGCAGGGCAAAGACTTCCGGGTGCCGTCCGAGGTGAAAGCCGCCGCGCGAAAGGCGCTGGCGGGTCAGCCACCCCGTCCGGACCCGTGGACGCTCAACGACATCGTGACCGCCGCGCTCGCCGAGTACGCCAAGCGACCCCGGACGCGGGAGAAGCAGCTGGAGCCGTTCAAGCCGCCGCGAAAGCGGGGGAGACCGCCCAAGACCACCGGCTGATTCCTGCTGCCGTCTGGTCAGCCTCTCGACCCGGACGGCTGTTGCCTCACTCCGCCCCGCCGGGTCAGCATGATCGCTCCCGACCGCCAGGAGTCCCGCATGTTCCGCCGCCGCGCCCGCACAGATGAGCCGGCACCCGACCTCAGCGAGAAGCCGACACCTCAGCCGGTCCACGTGCCCGAGTCCGCGTGCGGCTGGTCGCTGCGCCGCCGTGAAGGCTGGCCATCATCCGAGGACTGGCGGCGTGTAGTCGCCCACACTCGGCGTTAGGGCGCGGACTCCCAGCCCTCTTGTACCGCGCACGGCTGGCACACGTCGAACCGCCCCAACGCGGTCTTGTCGCCGCAGCGCGGGCAGCGCGTCCCGTCCCGCATCTCCCGATGCAGCTGCGGGTCGTACAGCGGCTCAGGACCGGACGTGACCGCCACAAGGATCGCTTCGGCCAGCTGCTCGAACCACGCGTCCTTGGTTTCGACGATCCAGCACTGGCCGTCAGTGGCGGAGTCGTCGAACTCGGCGCAGGCGACGCCGTGATCCCGCAGGACGGCGATGATCCGCTCGGCGGCGGTCATAGCGCGTCCAGGGCGGCGTTGTGCAGCTCGGCGATATGCCGGGCCACCCGCTCGGACGGCACAGCAGCCACCGGGGACACCCCGGATGACGGCGGCAGGTCGCACGGCATGACCGCCCAGCCGCCGATCGTGTCGTCGGCAAGCGCAAACCAGCGGGCGACAAGCTGCGCGTCGATCAGTTCCGTGCCGCAAAGGTGACGCCAGTAACGGACGGTGGTCACAGCGGTTCCTTCCGGGTTCGGGGTGGCCCAGTCGTCCAACAGGGCGTCCAGGTCGAGCATGGCCTGCAGTTGCTCGGCGAGGCCGGTCACAGCGTGCGCCTCAGCGTGTTCTCCATCGACTGGCGCACCGACTCGGCCATCGCCTGCACGTCGTTGCGGGCCAGCTGCTCGGCGGTGAGCCCGCGGGCCATCAGTTCGGCGACGCACAGGTCGTAGAGCCGCTGGTGCTCGGTGTCGCCTTGGATTCGGAAGTGTTGGATCATGATCACCTCCCAGTTCGGGCGGGTGAAGTGGACGCTTGGCGAATCACCGCTCAGGTCTTCGTGGGCGACCTTCATGCCGACGTCTTCCAGGGTGAACGCCGTCTCCGGGTCAGGGCAGGCCGGGCAGTGCACGTCCTCGCGCAGGTTCACGGTTACCCGCTTTCCGTCATGAGCAGGTCAATGCAGCACGTCTGCCCTTCGCTGCGGGCCACGCAGTGCCAGCCGATGTGTTCATCGTGGAGGCGCGCCAGTTCGGTGATCTGCTCGGTGGTCAGGAGTTGCAGGACGGCTTCACGGAAGGCCTCATCGTTCACGTCGCCTCCTCCTCGCACTGGCACCCGTCGGTTCCGGCGATCTGGCAGGCACCGCCGTACTGGCCGCCGTCGCTCGCAGTCCATGACCGGCAGGCAGCCTGCGTCTCGTACAGCATCGGGCCTAGGTCGTCGGCGGTGCCGTACTCGCAGCCGGCGCACCTCTCTGGCGCACCCGAGCCGGGCGGGCCGATGGTGAGTTTTCCGCAGCAGGCGCACGACCACAGCGGCATGCCCTGATGGGTGACCTGAAGCCAGTAGCGGCTCTCGCCGTCCGCGTGCGAGTAGATCTCGTGGACGGGCTGCCCGGCGTGCATCGGATCTTCGGCGAGATGCCCGACGCCGTCACGGTGGGCTTCGAGTTCGGCGCGGTCATCGTCGTCGAGCGGGGGGGTGCCGGGCGCAACGAGCATCCCGGCTTCCCAGAGCGCGCCCGCCCAGTGGTAGGGGGCGGTGTACGGCTCTTTCTGCTTGCGGACGATAATTCCGGCCGCGTGGTCGATCAGATCGGCGGCCGGGCCGGGGGCGCTAACTGGCATGGTCATCCTTCCGGATTGTCGGCTGGTGTGCGGGATGCGAGACCGACGATGGCAACCGCCATGCGCCAGCACGACATCAGGTATTTGCGGTCGCAGGTGCAGCCCTGCTCGTCGTGGATGACGGTGGCTGCTGCGAGCAGCTGGTCGCGGGTCACGGACCAACCTCCAGCCCATACGCGGCAGCCTCATCCGGATCGCCCAGCACCTCGACATGCACGGCTGCCTCGCCGCGGGCCATTGCCGCCGCGAACCGGTGCCAGCCGTCGATGAGGGTGACGCCCCGGTGCACGTACAAGGTGGGCGGGTCGGAGCCGTCGTTGACCCACGTGCGGGCCAGGTGGGCGATCCGGGCGATGTGCAGCACCCGGTCGGTGTCCGGGTTGGGCGCGCTCGTCCAGGTGTCGAACGGGCCAGGGTCCGGGTCGGTGCACGCGAGAACGTCGACGATTGTGAACGGTGGGCAGTCCCAGGCCGGCGACTCGTAGGGGTGCAGGGGCAGCATGTCGAGCAGGCGGGCGATCCGGATGGCGGCGATCGGCATGGTGCCGGTTTCCGTCACGGCGTCCCCTCGGCGTTCGTCTTCCAGGTGAGCCCGGTGTGCCCGTCCCGGTGCTCGTCGTGCGGGCCGGTGAGGGTGCAGCGGATCCAGAAGCCATCGGTCTGGTGGGGCGTGAAGTGCTCCCAGGAGTAGGTCTCTTCCTGGCATCCCTCGGGGGTAGGAACTACAGCGGCCCGCAGCTCGATCAGCTCGTCGCGGAGGGCGTTGAAGTCACCGATGGTGAGGTTGTGCAGCGGGTCCGGATCGCCGGGCTGGAGCGGGCCATGGGCGATGATCAGGTCTCCGATGTGGCTCACAACCACACCTGCACGGTTAACGCCAGCCCGCACGTCCGGCAGCGGCGCTCGCTGATGGCCTTGCCGCGTTCTGTGCCCTGGGAGACGGATTGCCCGTGCTGGCCTTCGTCGGAGTGGGTGTGCAGGGTGAGCACGTCACCGCACGGGCAGCGCACGTTGGCGTCAGGGCGGACGAGGTCAGCAACAGCAAGCCAGGGGGTCACGGGGTCACCTGCCTGGCGTCGTCACCGCTGACCGGCCATTTGAAGTCGCCGTTCGAGTGGTAGTGGCGCTTCCAGTCAGTGTCCGGGCCGTTCTCGTGCCCTGCTGCCTTGAGGCACGGCGGGGGATTGAGCCGACCGTCAGGATCGTCGTACACGGCTCCGCAGTTGGCTTCCCAGCGCCACGGCCCGCGGTCCCACCGTGAACGCTGACACCGGCCCGCGTAGGCAGCGTTGTCGAGCGCTTTGAAGACCAGCCGGTCGTCACGGACGCCGATGCGCTGGGCGATCTCACGGGCGCTGCTCTCGGGGTGCTCGATCAGGTCAGCGAGTGCCCGGCTGAGGATGTCGTCGGTCACGGCGTCACCTCCCACAGGTCGGCGGTGTAGCGCATGTCGGGCTGGACTTGGGCGTCCGCCCAACGCCGGTATTCGGCGGTGTCAGTGCCGACATGTTCGGGCGCTGGATTGCAGTCGTAGCAGTTGGCGACGCCGGTTTCGCCGGTCGAGTCGTCCACGAAGCCTTGGTCGTTGCAGGCACTACAGGCGGGTAGGGCTTCATCGAAGTCCGGGCATCCGGGCATCACACCGTCGGGAGTGATGCAGTACTCATGGTCGTGGCTCACTCGCTGTCCTCTCATCGCCCGTAGGCGCACGGCCGGAAATGGCAGTCGGCTTCGGTGATCCGTGGCATCGGCCGGCCCCGCTTGAAGAACGGCACGACCATGCCGGTGATCTCGGCGAGCTTTTCGATCTGGTACGCCTTCGGGACGCTGATGCTTGATTCCCAGTGCAGTACCTGCCAGGCGGGAACACCGACGTGGGTGGCGATGTCGGCGCGGGACAGCATGGCGAGTTGGCGGGCCTGGATGAGCCGGTACGGCTCAAAGTCGGCGCACACCTCAGCCGCGGTTGGTTGGGGCGGCGGCGGAGTGCTGATGGCGCTTAGGCGGCGTGTCATCGGATCTCGCCTTCCAGGATCTGCGGCGGTGTCGCCCCGCCCCACTGGTCGAGTTCGTAGCCATCCGGCGTGAGCTTCGGGCCGTCGAGCAGGTTGTATTCGGCGCGCTCCGACCAGCCGCAGTAGCAGCCCCACGGGCCGTAGATGATGCCCACGCCAACGTCGGCTTCGTCGCGGTCGCACATGACCCCGCAGTTCGGGCAGATCACGGCTGCTCCTGCTTCGCCAGCCGGCGGATCGCCGCCGCGAGCAGCGGTGCCAGCGCACTCGGGGGGAGTTCGGACAGGGACTCTTCGAGCATTGCCAGGTTGCCGGTGTCGCCGAGCTCCGCCTGGACACGGTGGTACTCGGCGACGAACGCGTCGAGGGTGCGGTCGGCTTCGGCGACGGCCTGGTCGAAGTGGTGGATGTTGGTCACGGGTCGTCCTTTCAAGGTCAAAGGCGCTTCGCGGTCAGGCCGCCTGATAGGGCTGGATCGGACCGACCGGAAGGAAGTAGTGGTCGGCGCGGTCCGGCCGCAGTGATTGCCCGTGCACGTCCAGCCACCGCTGGACCATGCCAGCATCAGCCCGTCGTTCGAGCTCGGCCTTCACCTGGCGGCGGACCGTCTTGAGGTCTGCCCGCATCTGGGCGGCCAGGTAGGCGGCGAGGTCGTCGACGGACACGAACAGGTCCATTGGGTCGCCGCTGGTGACGTGCCGAACTCGCTGGTAGTCGAACTGCTTGTCCATCTTCTGCGGGACCGTGCTCATGGTGGTCCTTTCAGGCTGCGTGCATCGGAAGCATTCGGCAGTCGCTCATGTCCACCCACAGCCATCCGAGTTGCCCGTCGTGGGGGCAGGAAGGGCGGCGTTCGACATGGCACTCTGCGCAGGACGTCATGCCCCCCGGCTCTTGGTTGTGGACTTTGCGCAGCGCCCAGAAGGCGGCCCGTCTGGTGATGTTGGTGACGCGGTACTGACGGCCCTTGTGGCGGAACTCGACGAGCCACAAATCGTCGATGGGGTCGTTGGCGGGCATCTCCACGGTGTACGGGTCGAGGTCGTCCATGGTGGGGTCCTCTCGGTTGGGTTAGAAGTTCTCGCTGTAGTCGCGGTCGGGGTGGTGCGAGTCGTGCATGCGCAGGTAGGTGCCGCCGGGGCATCAGCTCTTACCGAGGGCGGTCAGCTGCCCATCTCGGCACTCTGATGACTCTGACCGCCGTATTGAATGACTCGCGAGGAACCTGCATCGCCCCAACAGTCAGCGAAAAGCTTGTCCATGTAGCGGTCGTTGCTGGCCCCCCAGCCGTTTGCTTGCTGCCAGCGCAGACCGCTTTTCTCGTGGCCAGCACATGCCTTCCAGAGCTGACCATCCGCGTAGACGACGGTTCCGTTCGGCAGGGAAGTCGCCGGCTCCTCGACGCGCGTGACGGTTTGGGCGTGTACCGCAATGGTGGTCACTTGGAACTCCTCACTGCTCAGGCTGCCGTGTGGGCGTACGGGTTTGGGTGACCCATGGGGTGTCCTTCCACCGGGTCAGGCTGCGGGTGGCGGGAAGAACGGCTTGTCGCACTCAAAGCAGTTAGCGGGCCAACGTGTCGATCCACGGTTTCGTGAACAGCCGCGCCTCGTCGTCGCCGAGCAGGTCCGCGTACAGGCCAGCGAACACGACGTCCTGCGCAGCGCACGAGACCGACCAGCGGTCACCGTGCAGTTTGTCGGCGACTCGCCACACATGCTCTTTCACGGTGAGCACGTCGACGTGACGCTGCCGGTCGGTCTTGCCGAGCCGGTGGCTGATCTGTAGCTGCTCGGTGCGGTAGAGCCGGAAGTTCGCCAGCCACAGAGACTCGATGCGCCCGGCCTGCTGGTCGGTGAGGTTGTGCAGTTGGTCCAGGACGTCGGTGACGCACGGCTTGGCGAGTAGCGCGTTGAGGCGCGCCTGACACTGCTGCCAGCGGATCTCGTCCTCGCCGAACAGGGGCAGCAGTGGGGCGTCAAGGATGGTGCGGACGGTGGTTGTCATCGGACGGTCACCGAGAGCCCGGACAGGTTCGGAGTCGGCCGTCGGTGGTTAGTGCCGCGCGGGTAGGTGTTGCGGAGCAGCCACATCGCGACGGCAATGCCGTCCATTGCGCCCAGGTCGGGGATCTCGGTCTTGCGGGAGCGGAGCTTGTAGACGCGTCCGTTGTGCTCGACGGTCGGCATAGCGGGCATCGGCGTTCCTTTCAGACGGCGGGCGGAGGGAAGGTGTCAGTCCTCAACGACGGTCATGGTGTTAATGCGTCGGACGGGGAAGTACCGAACGGTTCCGCCGTCCGGGAAGTACAGGACGGCGGCCGGGTTGGTCAGCTGCTGAATGCATTCGTCGGCCTTGTCGCGATCGACGGTCGCCGTGAACGGGTCGCGCCGGTCGTCGGCAAGCCAGATCTTCACGGTGGGCATGGCGGTCCTTTCCAAGTCAAAGGCGCGTCGAGGGTCGGGGTTCATTGCTGCTGTCGTCGGCGGGCAGCGGCGTCGGCGAACGGCACGTCGTAGTCGGATTGGTCGGCGGTTTCGCGCCACGGTTCGTAGCCATTACGACGGCTGTCGGTGCGCCCTGTAGGCGTTCGTCCGACGTAGCCGCCGCCCTGGTTGCCGACCTTGTGGCGTTCGTTGGGTTCCGGAAGCTCACAGTTGTTCCAGCCGCAAGCCTTGGACCCGTCGCCCTTTGGTACGAACGCGTGTGCGTTCGGGTGCAGCGGCTTGACCGGTCCGGTGTCGGGCATGGCGTCGGCGCGCTGGACCATCAGGGCGGTGTTCACGTTGCGCAGGTGCGGATTGCCGGATGCAGTGATCCGGGACGGCTTGGCGGTATCCGGGTCGGCGGCCGTGTTCAGGACGAGTGTGGTGACGGCTTCGAAGTTCTCATCGAGGGAACGGAGCGCGGCGGCAATCTGGGCCCGTAGGTCTGTCGCCGACCAGTTGGGCCGGATCTTCCTGGCTTCGTCGATGAGGTTTTGAAGTTGATCCGTGGGCGAAGTCGCATCCTCCGCCTCCTCCACGATTTCGGCGTCGACCACTTCGAGGTCGGTGCCGGGCGTGGAGGGGTTGGGGGAGGTGGTCTTCTCTTCGTCTTCTAGATCTTTGGTCTTCTTAACCCTTGTCTTCTTAGTGTCGGATTTTCGGTAAGCCGATAACCGGGATGCCGATAACCGGGATGCGGTTTCACCTGCACCTTCATCGTGTTTCCCCAGGTCGTCGCCGCTTTCCGGTTTTCGGGATGCGGATAACTGGGAAGCGGTCTGAGCAGGGGAGTCGGCCACGTAGTAGTCCATCTCGCCAGCCTTCCCGCCGTCGCCGCGTCGCTGAACGCACTCCAGGTAGCCGCGTTCGCGTAGCTCTTTGATCGCCGAGTACACGGCTGCCTTGCCGCCGGTGGACTCGGCAATCATCTGCTCCAAGGTCAGCCGGTAGCCGTCCTCATGGGAGAGCAGGTAGGTCAGCAACCCTTTGGCTTTGTAGGACAGCTTCGGGTCGCGCGCCCACTCGTTGGGGACGCGCGTGAACCCGTTGTCCGGCCGCCGACCGATGAAGATGGCCATGCGGTCAGGCGACGCTTCCGATGCTGCTCTGGAGCCGTTCCTCCATGCGCTGGAGGGCGTCGGCCCACCGGATGAGGGTTGCCGGGCGGGGCATACGCAGGCCGGATTCCATGCGGCTCACGGCGGACGCGGTGATGCCGAGCTCGGCGGCGAGGTCTGCCTGGGTGAATCCGGCGGCTTCACGGAGTTGGCGTGCGGTGGCCCCGGATCCGATCTTCTTTCGTGCGGCGATGAGCCGATCGATCTGGTCGAGTTCCATGCGTTCATCTTGCCGTAAAGGCACTCAACAATCAAGGAGTCACGTGACAATCCTGTCGGACATGACTTTCGTCAAGCGTCAGGGTCCCTCACGGGTTAACCTGCTGTCACATAACAGTTGGGGGCTTACGTGACACTCTCCGCCGACGAGCTCGCCGCGATCTACCGAAAGCGGATCCTTGCCGGGGAACTCCAGGCCGGTGACAAACTGCCGACCCTGGTTGAGCTGCAAAAAGAACACGACGTCGGCAAGGGTGCCGCACAGCTCGCCATCGGGAAGCTCCGCACGGAAGGTCTCGTGGAGGCCCGCCGCGGATCCGGCGTGTACGTGCGCGCCCGCGAGCAGCGCGTGAACCTGTCGAACAACTGGGCCGACGCCGTGGAACGTCGCGGCGACCAGGCGTGGCGGGTGTCGCATCTGCGCGTCGACGTGGTGCCGGCGCCCGAACTGATTGCTGAGGAGTTCGGCCTCCGCGAGGGGGACCGGGTGGCGCTGCGGCACGCGGTCGTGGAGTTCGAGGGCAAGCCCGCGCATGTGGAATGGGTGTACTACCCGGCCGAGCTGGCGAAGGCTGCGGACATCGTCTTTCACGGCACCGGTGAGGGTGGCGTGTATGCCCGGCTGGAAGAGGCGGGCGCGCCGGTGGACCGGTACACGGAGCGGTTTGTTGCCCGCGCGGCCGAGGAGAGCGACGCGTCGACCCTTGGCCTGAGGGTGGGGGATCCGGTGCTGGCGGTGGTGCGGGTGACCTGGTCGGGGGAGCGGGTTGTCGAGGTGGGCCGTGCGGTGCTGAACGCGGCGCTGTATCAGGTGGAGCATGACTCCCGGTTGGAGCCGGGGAGGTAAATTCGGGTCGAAGATTGTCACGTGACGCATTGAGTGTTGCGTGACTATCTGGCATAGTGGTGGGTGCAAGCGAAAAGCCCCGCTGGTCAGTCTTGGCGGACACCAGCAGGGCTTTCCTCGTCGAACACCTGACACCACAGGAGCCCGACAATGCCGCAGCCTACCGACGAGCGGACCGAACACTTCGGCCACCTGACCGTCACCACGTGGACCGACCACGACGGCATCAGCATCCAGGTCTTCGCCGGCCCGCACCGCCAGGCCACCCTCTCCGCCACGTTCGTCCACGAACTGCGCGAGCAGGCCATCACCTGGTACCGGCACATCCGTGACGCCGCCCTCGCGTACAAGCCGATCTGGCTGATCGAGGCCGAGGTGTCCGCGCTCATCGACGCCGCCCAGGCCGTCGGCGCGGACGCCGAGCTGGCCGCGAGCCTCGCCGCCGACCACGACACCCGGCAGGCCGAGATCCGCGCCCATCACCGGCAGGAGCAGGCCGCGGCCGCCCGGATCATGGCCGGACCCGACGACTACCGGGCCGCCCGGCGTGCCGCCCGCAACCGCATCGACCCGGCCGTGTTCCAGCCCACCAAGAGCAACGTGCACTGCAAGCCGCTCACCCCGGCCATGCGCAACCTGGCCGCCCGGCACCGTGACGGCATCGTCCGGCTCCCCGCAGGCGTCGACTGGCGGCTGCTGCGCGGCATTGTCCGGCGCGGACACGGCGCGGTGCACGAAGCCGACCGGTATCGCATCACCGCCGTCCGGCTCAACGGGCGCGGCCTTGCGGTCGCCGAGAAGCAGGGGCAGGTGGCGGCATGACCGGCCACAGGTACCTCGTCGAGATCCGCTACGTCCCTGCTGGGGGCGGCGATCGTTCCTGGCTGGTCCCCACCGACGACGAACCGTGGGTGGCTGAGCTTCGGGCAGCCGCGCACGACCCTGCTGAGCGTCACGGCACCGGAATCCGCTGGTTGAACTGCGACAACGAGTTCCGGTACGTGGCCTGGGAAGACGTTCTTGCGATCAAGGTGAACGAGTCGTGATCACCCCGAAGACCGCCCTGTGCGGGCACGCCCACTGCGACCCGTACGTTCGCCGGAACAGCATCCTCGACGAGGCCGGCGACGTCGTCCTCTACAAGGGCTGCGACGGCGTGAAGCACATCTTCCGCGACGACGTCTGCCACGGGCTGATCCTGCACCGCCGCCGACTGGACCGGGAAGACGGCACCACAGCGGTCACCCTCGAATCCGACGGCGACCGGTCGTGGCTGGCCCGGACCGAGGGCGGCCGGGTGCTGGTGCGCCACGACACCTACTACGGACTCATCGCGAAAGCAGCGCGACGGTTCTTAAAGCCCGCAGCCTGCTGCCAGTGACTCTCCTCCCCGGGGCGCCGCATCTTCCCACCCTTGGTGCGGCGCCCCACCCCGAACCTGATCGGAGCACGATGGACCTGTACCTGGAACTCGACAAGCGCCACACCCTGCCCGCGAACGGCGCCCTCACGTTCGCCTACCGCGACCGCACGATCAACGTCGACTACAACGGCAACACCGAAGGTTGCCGACGCTGCAACCGGAAGGCCGACGTGCACGCCTGGCGGGTGTACGACCTGAGCGACCCCGACCTCCGCAGCCAGGGCGGCGTACTCGACTGCGGCATCCTCGGGGAGACGCGGTGAACACGTTCAGCCCCGACCAGACCGCGGCGTGGACTGCCTCCGACATCGCCCGCCTCGAAGGACACACCATCACAGTGACCGTCGAGAACGGCACCTACGAAGGGCGCACCGTCCACCGCGCCCGCCCCGGCATGGGGCCGACGTTCGTTGTGGAATGGGAGGGCGGGGGTTCGCTGACCTGGGTCCGCGACAACCCTGGAGCCAGCATTACCGTCCATGACGAGGAGACGCTGTGAGCGTCGACTTCCGGCAGGCCGCGAACGAACTCATCCTCGAACTGCTTGGCGACGCAGGCCGGCCGCTCACCGCGGTCGAGGTCGCCGACCAGCTCGTCATCGCCCCGTCCACCGCGTTCCAGATCCTGCACAGCCTGGCCGGGTACGGGCTGGTCCGGCGTGTCGACGACAGCATGATCAGGTGGGTGAAGGCGTGACAACGCCTACCGAGACGACGGGAACCTGCGCCACCTGCAACGGCACCATCCGGCACCTGTCCGGACCGTCGTGGCGGCACGTCGGCCGGCGCAAAGGCAAGGCGCACCCTGCCGACCCGGACCAGGCGACCCGCGAGCGGATGCGGGAGATGGACGCACTCGGCAAGGCCAGCTAGAACCGACACACTGACTTGAAATGCGAAGGAGCCCACCATGGCCAGCTACGACAGCGCCGAGAACGTCCCGAACAAGGTCACGCTGATCCGTGATGCGGAAGGCGGCACCTGGGGCCGGGTCCGCGACACCATGGACTTCGCGCCCGTGAACGGCGGGAAGGTGCTCAGTCTCGACGAGGTGATCGACCTGTACGGGCCGGTCCAGGACATCACCGGGGAGAACGGCTGATGCAGACCATTCCTGAGCAGTACGCCGGGCAGGCCGACCCTGGCGACGAAGCCGCCCACCGCCACGCCACCCGGCTGGAACCGAAACTGTGGCTGCGCGCCTCCGTCTACCCGTTCGGCGTCCGCTGGCACTGGAAGTGCGGGCCGAAGGACGCCAACCCCGGCCTATGCGAGGGTGGCCCGGCAAAGACGCAGGAGGAGGCGTACGCGAAAGCCGAAACCCACCTGCGCACCGAACACGACCTGACGTTCCGCGTCCACGACGGCGCCAACTGCTGGTGCGGAGACGAGGAGTGGTGAGCGACGTGTACCCCACCCCTGAGCGCCTTGACGTTGCCCACCGAGCTTCAGGCCGCAACTGGACGTTCGGGCCCATCGGCCCGGTCGAGATCGACCACAATGGCGCCCTGCGGGTGATGGTCGGCGCCGGTTTGATCAAGCCGCACTACGTCACCCCTGAGCAGCAGCTCGCCGGGCAGAACGACTACTACCGGCTCACCGAAGCCGGCGAACGCTGGCTGGCCGAGAACGAGGAGAACGCCTGATGCCCGCCACCACCGACCAGGTCCAGGCCGTCATCGACGGCACTGTGCCCTGCCCCCGCGACACTGACGGCCTGCCCGAGCTGATCGCCGCAGCCACTGACGTGCAGCGGCCGTTGCTGCGGGGGCGGGTGTTCGAACAGTACGGGCCGTACGCCGGCGACCTGGTGTGGCGGCGCGCTGAAGCCGCCTCGTACACGTACCGGAAGAGGACCGCCTGATGTTCTTGGAAGACGCCCACGGCAACTACATCGACAAGGCCGCCTTCGACGCCGCCTACAACGCCCTCGTCGAGACCGGCCGCGTGAAGCTCGCGCAGGTGCGCGGTGACATCTCCGAACGGGTTGTGGTGGCGCTGATGAAACGGCGGGCCACCGACGGGCACCTGGCGCTAGCAACGTCGGCCGTAGCCGACAGCGTGACCGCCGACGTGCACCAGCAGATCAGCGACTGGGCGGTAGGCATCACAGCTGCTGACGTTGCCGATGCGACATGGGCCGCCGCCGCCGTGCTCGCCGGAGACGAAACCGATTGATGCGCCTCGACTGCATCAGTCTTTAGCAAGAGTCTTTAGCAGGCCGCCGACGTGCTCAGGCACACGGCGGCTTTTCGCTGCCCAGTCAGACTTGCAGCCAGCTGCCCAGCACGGCGATCAGCAGTCCAGTCGCAACAGTGATGGCCGCAGGGCCGTATCCGCCAGCACTGATTCGTTCGCGGATGTTCAGCACGTCGTTGTAGCTGGACGGCTGACGCACATCACGCCATGCGGCGATGAGTAGCCAGACCACGCCGACGAGTTCAACGGTTTGACCGATAGCCGCAAGCAAGGCTCCCCAGTTGTTCACGCGGGGGAGGCTACCTGTGGACTCGGAGCCCCGCCCACGGGTCGGCGGGTGGCCGCATCGGCACCACGTTGGCCCACATCCCGGTGTCCGCGGTCTCCGGCTCCACGCGCAGGTGTTTCGGCGGCGGGATGTCGAGCGGCGCCGGTTTGGATCCGACCGTCACGGTGGCCGTCTTCGGTCGCACCGCCCGACCTCGCCCGGTCGCCCGCACGTCGAGTTCGCAGTAGCGCAGCCGGCCGCGTCCGTCGCCGAGCCCATGCCAGCGTCGGCCGGTTACCTCAAGGGTGAGGTCGGTGCCGGGGACGGGTCGGGTGGGGATGAGCACGCAGCCTTTCTGTCGGGCACGGGCTACCAGGGACCGCACCACACCCTCGGACGTGCCGGCGGGTGGCTGCACGGCGACCAGGTCCACGCCGTCGATGAGGGCGGACACGATCTGCGGCCAGTCCGGGCCGGGCTCCGGGACGAGCGCGAGGCGGCCCAGGTCGACGCCGATCTCGGAGGCGGCCAGGCCACCGAACATGGGTGCGCCGACAACGGCCGCCCACGCTCCAGACTCCCGCATCGCCCCGGCGAGCAGCAGCATCAGCAGCGAGGTGGAGCCGACGGCGGCGACGGTGGCACCACGACGCAGCCCGCCAGGCCACGGAAGCAGCGGAGCCAGCTGCGGGTCACAGGGCAGCACCCTGGTCGCGTTGGGGGAGGTGAGGTCGGCCTGGTCGGCGGTCGTGACGGGGGCGAGGGCGAGATTGCCGCGCTGGGCACCGTTGATCCGGTCGAGGGCGGCGCGCACGTCGGCGGTGCCGTCGATGCGCCCACTGCCGGTCCACGTCTTGCCCATCGCCGCTCCCCGAGCCGATCTTTGGCCGCCGGGGAAGGGGCGGGTTGACCTGCGGTTGGTCGAGCCGTATCGCGGGCGGCTCGAACATCCGTTCTAAGTCGCAGCTTAGCGGATGGCCATGGTTCGGCAAGGCGGTGTGGGCGAGACCATCAGATGAAACGTCACAACTGCGGGCCGGAAGGAAGGGCCCGTGTCGGGCCCCTCCCGGTCAGTTCGCGCTGATCACGTGCTTCCACTGGCCGCCGATCCACAGCGCGCTCGCCCGGTCCAGGTCGCTCAGCGCCTTCTGGTTGCTGGTCGGCGCGACCGCCCAGCCGCCCTTGCGGGCCAGCAGCCGGGCGCCGGCGGTCATCTGGTCGACGGTCAGGTCGAGGCGGTTCATGAGGGCGACGACGGTGACCCAGCCCTGCTGGCCGCGCTGGGTGATCTCGGTGCGGTAGGCCTGCTCGATCTGGGTGGCGGCCTGCTCGGCGGTGATCGTGGTCATCGGTGCTGTCCTTTCGTGTCGCTCTCCCTGGTGACACCAAGTTTAAAGGGTACCCCTTAGCTCTGTCTAGGGGGTACCCTTTAAGAGTGACGGACGCACTAGCAGGCCTCCCCCTCGCCGACGCCGACCGCCTCGCTCGTGAGCAGGTCGAACACCACCGCGAACAAATGAGCACCTGGCGCCGAGCCCGCGCCCAGCGCATCGCCCAAGAACGCGCCACCGGACGCCCCGTCACCGACATCGCCGCCGACATGGGCGTCCACGTCCAAGTCGTCTACGAGCTCCTGCGCGAAGCCAAAAAGGCCGACTGACACGCGAAAGCCCCGCACCTCACATCGAGGGCGGGGCTTCGGTGGGTTCTCGTCAGACCGTGATGCCGGCCGGAATCTGCCAGTCCGGGTGCGGGTCCTCCGCCGGATCCCCGGTCTGGCTGCCCCCGTGCATCGCCCGCAGCAGCACGTTCGTGCCGTCCGCGCATTTGATGGAGACGCCGGCAGGTGTCGTGCCGCGGGCGTCGGTCGGCCCGAGATCCGGCAGGGCTACCAGCCGCCACGCCTGGAACTGGGCGGGCCGGGCCGCGTCGAGCAGCCGGACGGCGAGGACCGCGATGCGCTGCACCCCGAGTTTCGGCGGCGGCAGCTGCTCCGGCACGTCGACCGGGGTTTCGCCCTTCCAGGGGGAGGCGACCAGGTAGGTGGAGCCGTTGCGCTGATCTTTGACCGCGACGCCGCCGGGCGACTCTTTGGTTCCGGCACCGTAGACGCGCACCTCAGCAATGTCGGGGTGCGCTGCAGCCTCGAACAGGCGCTTCATCACGTCGAGTACTTCGGCCTGCTGCACAGCGACCCTCCCCAAGATCGGCTAAGTGGGTGAGTCTAACTCGCGTCCACAGCACGGCAGGACATCCGCACGATCTCACCCCGGCCGTGCTCAACATCGCTGCGGAAGCCGTCCGGTGACTGCATCCGGAACATGCCCTCATGGCCCCAGATCATCAGGGGCGCACCGGTCAGGTCACGCTCACTGACCCGGCTCGACGGCAGCCGGATGTACCCCCAGTACTGGCCGTTCGGGTCCTCGGTCAGCTCAACCTCAACCGGGTCGCCGCCCTTGAAGCGCACGGTGCGTTCGTCACCGAAGCGCCCGAACTCTCCGGCCGTTGAGCCGGGCTGGTTGCGGGCGGCGAACATGCGCCACGAGCGGGTCATCGCACGCTCACCTCCACCTCGGCCAGCCCCAGCAGGGCGAGTCCGGCCAGGCCTACTGCGAGAACAGCCACCAGCGCCAGCACCCACGGTGCGACGGCAAGGAAGGAACGCCACAACAGGCGAGGCAGGCTCATGCCGTCTCCTCCGTAACCCTCGTTGCCCACGCTGCGGGCAGATCAGCAGCGATGTCCCGGTCCAAGCCGATCAGCTCACCGGAGTCCTCGTCGTGTTCCTGCGCCCGCACGATCCCCTGCTCCGCGAGCAGCGTGAACAGCAACGTCATCACCTCGATGCCACGATCGCGGATCGACCGATGGGATTCCCCGGCCAGCCGGGCGATCAGGTCAGCGACCGGGCGGTAGAAGTCCAGCAACGCCCGCGGATAACCACCGTCCTGACTGTCGGCCAGGTAGTGCAGACCGAATCCGGAGTCCCTGGCGAGATCCCAGCTCGGATCCGACTTGAGCGCAAACACCATCGGCGGCGCGTTGCAGCCCTGCTCGAACGCCAGGAACACGGTAGACGGACCCATCGTCAAGCGGCGGGCATCGTCCCACGACGGCTTCGCGGCGAGGTCGGGCGGAAGTTCGTGGTCCACGCCCATCCAGGCGTCGGCCATCAGTTCCTCGATGCCTGCATTGCCGTACACCTTCCCGGTGACCGGAGCGGTCGCGTAGTCGGTGCTCATGCCGCCTCCTCGATCTGCTTGTACTCAGGCGTCGGCAGGTTCGGGTCGGCGGCGGCCAGCTCGCACGCGTCGGCGTACCGCTCCAGTGCGGCGCACTCCGGTTCGACCGCCGCCAGGTCATGCCCATACCGCACGGCGTGCCCGCGGATCCGCTGGGCGGAATACCGGGCCTGCTTGGCATAGCGGGTCAGGACACGTTGCCTTGCGGCGTTCCAGCCGGGAATCGGCTCGACACCAGCTACCTCGGCAGGGGTCTCAGACATGCTCGCCCTCCGCCGCGAAGTCGATGTGGTCGTACGGCTCCCAGCCGGCACCTTGCCGGCGGTCGGTCTGCACGGTGAGCGTTCCAGTCGCATCGTGCTGTCCCGCAGCCCACGCGTTCCGCAGGGCCTCCACGAACGCGTACGTCTTCACCAGAGACGTGAACTCGTCGACGTTGCGGGTGCCGGGGTAGACGATGCGCCACTTCTTCTCGGGCGGCATCACGCCTCCAGCGCGACGGCTTGGAGCCGGGCGATCGAGTCCCGGATGTCGTCGTGGTACCCGGCCAGCGCGGGATCGTCGAGCAGCGCCCGCAGGTTGTCCAGGCTCAGTGACTCCGGGGTGGCGGTCGCCTCGTCGTGGGTGGCGGTCCGCTGCAGCGGGATCCGCACGTCAGTGATGGTCATCGGACGACCGCCTCGTCCGCGAACCGGATCCGCTCCCAGTTCCGGTGGCTGATCTCCAACCCGCCGGCCTCGAAGTCGGCCAGCATCGCAGCGCAGTCCGACTCGGTGTACTCGCCGTCGCCGTACCCCCAGCCGATCAGGTTGCACGGGCCTCGCAGGCCGTTGCGCCAGTCCAGGACCGTGTAGAACACGTCCCCTTCGAGGTCTTCGGGGTAGTCCGCCTCCCACTGCTCATCCAGGTGCGCCTTCCGGTCGGCGTTAGTGACCGGGCGGGTGAGAGCGGCGAAGTTCTCGGTGACAGCCTTCACCGTCCACGGGTTCGGGTCGGTGTCGAGCAGCGTGGTGTCGCCGATCTGGAACGGGCGGGGCTGCATGGCCCAGCGGCCATCGGTCGGGGGTCGGAAGTTCATGGCTCAGTTCTCCTTCGTGAGCGCGCGGCTGGCGCGCTGGATGGTTTCGGCAGGGGCAGGTTTCGACTCGTGGACGGCAGACCAGCCCGCCGCGACAGCAGCAGCCGTGGACGCACGGGCACGGGCCGCATCGAGGCGGGGAACGAAAATCAGGGCCCGGACAATCACTGGGGGACCTCGTTGAGGGCACGGCTGGCGCGCTGAAGGATGACTTCGATGGCGGCGGGGGCGTCAACGCCGTCCGTGCGGTAGGCGAGATCCCGGATCGCGGCGAGTGCCTCTGTCAGGGATGCGATGCGGTGGTCGTCGGACTGATCGTGGCGGCGCTCGACATCCCGCACCGCAGCACGGACGGCGAACAACATCCCGTTCGTGTCCGCCGAAACCGAGCTCCAGGCGTCCAGGGCTGCCCGTTCGGCGGTGGTCAGGTCAGGCATCACGCCACCTCGTCCAACTCGAACTCGGCGACGATCAGCTCCGCCAAGCGGCCCGCACCCAGCTGCTTGTCGCAGTTGGTGCGCTCGACGAACTCCACGACCTCGGAAGCAAACAAGGCGTCGTGGCCGTAGAGGGCGACCAGCCGGTTCGTGATCGTGGCACTGAAATAGGGGAGCGGCATCGTGTTGTCACCGTCGACCTCGCGGATCATCTCGGCGAGGTCGTTGACGGTTCGCGCCGTGTAGGCAGGGTTGCGCATCAGATCTCCTCGTCGATGGGGTCGTTGCAGGTGCACACGAACTCGCCGGGGTTCAGGTCAGGTGCGTCCCACGGCTTCCGGCGGCAGGCCGGGCAGCGGCCAGTCGGGACGTCGATGGTGAGTTGTTCACCGTGCGCGGCCAGCCCGCCGGTCTCGTCCTCGACGAGCAGCCGCAGCGCCTTCAGTTCTTCCAGGACGGCCCGCAGCGTCGGCGACGTCGACAGCACCCCGAACGCTTCCGCCACGTCCTGCACGGTGCGGGCCTGCGGGTTGGTGCGCACCACGGCAAGGACGCTGTCGCGGTTGATCGCAGAGACGGTCACCGCAGGCCCTGCGTTCCGTCAGGCCGGACCAGGCACGACGTTTCGATGTTGTGCTCCACGCCGCCGGTGTCGTCCCAGCGGACCGTGACCCGCCAGTACGGGTCAGCGAAATGCCCGTACTGGTCACAGCGCAGCACCGTGCCGAGCCGCTGCGGGGCCCTCCAGTGCGCGACCTGCTCTTTGAGAGCCGGCTCCCATTCATGCAGCGGCGTCAACTCGTCGGCGGTCACGGCTGCATCTCCTCGACCAGCCGCTGAACGAACGGCTCGGCCGACTTCAGCGAGGTGGCCGAAGCCTCCACGCAGCGGCGGCCGGCGAACTCATTGCCGCCCTCAATCCGCCATCCCCACACCTGTGCGTACCGGAAGTCGCCGCCAGGACCGAACACCACGTTGGCGTTCGTCGGGCGCAGCGCCTCGCCATCGCGGGTACGGAAAGGCTCGGCGGCGAAGTCATCGACAAGGAACTCGATCTGCGGGTGCCGGTCGAGACGCTGAACGTTCACGCCGCCGCCTGCTCGAACTCGGCCGCGTGTAGGGCGTCCAGTTCGGCGTACACCGACTGGTCGGTGACGCCGCCCTCACGGAGCCGCCGCCAGATCGGATCAGCGACCGAGGTGGCGAACGCATCCACGTCGCAGGTGTCGCCATGCCGGTCACACGACCAGCCGGACTCCGAGCCGTTCGGGATGTGCTCCTGGACGACGTCGAACACCCAATGCCCCGACTCGGTAGCAGCCAGGTTGGCGGCGAGCGCCGGATGCCTCTCCGCCAGCGACGTGAAACCGGCGGCGCGCGAATGCAGCAGCGACAGCGACACCGCGCCGTTCTCGCCGCGCACCTCCCAGTAGTGGTAGGTGCCGTTGTCGGCGGGCAGGGTGATGTGAATGTGGTTGATCACCACGGGATCACCTCGTCCCCGTAGATCAGGTCTGTGCCGCCATTTGCGGTCCACACCCGGATCCGGCCAGTGTCGGTCACCGTGAACGCCGTGACCTTTCCCAGCCGCACCGTCTCCACCGTGACCTCGTGGTCGTGCAGTAGCTCGTTCGCCTTGGTCACGTAGTCGGCGGCGAACCGGCGGCAGTCGTCCGGGTTGCTGCACGAGCCGCTGTCGGCGCAGATCAGGTTCGTGGTGGCTTCGATGGACAGGTGACGCAGATCCTTGGCGGTCATCGGGTCTTCACCCACACCCGGTCACGGTCGGCCTGGTCGTAGATCTGATCCCAGTACTCGTTGAACTCCTCGGCATCCTCTGCCTGGGCGAGATAGCGGACGGCCTCCCCGAACTCGTCGAAGCCGTCCGCATCCCGGTTCTGGTACCAGGGGCTGCGTTGGATCCGCTCCGAGATTCTGCGGTAGCGGTCTGCGTCAGAAAGGTCGGTGTTGTGGAACAGGTCTCGGACGTCCAGGGTGCGATCCCAGATCGGCTGGCCGGCGTTGCGGCGCTCGGTCGCGGCGTGATGCGAGGCGAGGATGGAATCGATCGTGCGGGGCATTTGGCGCTCCTTCAGTCGGTGGGAAGCGGGTATCCGAACGCGTAGTCGGCCGTGTCGGTTTCGCAGGCGGCAGACGACGGGTGCGTGTCGGCGTACTGCCAGTGGTTGGCCCCGTAGCCGCAGGTGCGGCAGAGATCCCGTGCGTGCCAGCGGCCGTCGGTGGGGGACAGCACACCGCGCGCTTCGCCGACGTCGAGGACGGCTTGCAGGGCCGAGCCGTGCCAGCCGGTCAGCGACGAGATCGACGGCTCGGTGAGGCCGGAATCGCCGGCGAGGCGGATGGTGTCGTGGACGGCGGTGAGGGCGTTGTGGGTGGGGATTGTGGAGGTCACCGCTCAACTCGCTCACGGATCACTACGGCCTGGCCGGGACGGCATTCTCGGGATGAGCCATTGGTGAAGTGGAATCGCAAAATTGCATAGCCGTCGATTGCGGACACCGCCGTCCACCGCACGTCGGAGGCAGAGGCGTTCCGCTCGTCAAACAGCCACTTGATCGCCGCATCCGGGCTGGATTCGGCGAACGCCATGTGATCGCCGACCCGGACATCGTTTGCGTGCAGGACTCGGGGCTTGGTGAAACTCATCAGGACTCGATTCCGAGGGCGCGGGCGATGGTCCGCTCGAACTCGTCGGCGATGCGGTTCGGGGTCTCCTCCGCGTAGGGGTAAGCCCGTCGCAGCTGCTCGCACTTGTCGACGACGGCCAGAACAGCGGCACGGGTTTCGTCGGCGGTCTCGGCGGGGGAGACGTTGTCGAGGTACGCGCGGATCTCCTCGGCGGGGGATTCAGTCATGTCAGTCTCCGAGGTAGGCGTGTGCGACCAGCAGCGCACGTTGCAGGTCGGGGTAGTTGGCGGCGAACCGGGCCGGGTCGTCACGGCCTTCAGTCAGCTGCGCGTAGCCGAGCGGACCACCAGCGAGGAGGTCAGCGACGGCGTGCCAGCGGGTGTCGGTGGACTCCCGCAGCGCCGCGATCGCGGCGGTGATCGTGTCGGTGTAGGTCTCGTTCACGGGAACTCCACCAGCTTCTCGCCGAGGGCGTACACGGCGGTCGCGTACTTCAGGTACTCGTGCAAAGCCATCGGCTCGTCGTCCGGGTCCTCCAGCCAGCGCTGCTTGAACTTGTCGGCGGGGCCGTACGCCTCGGTCTGGGCGTCGTCGTCGCGCCAGATCACCTTGTAGGGCGGCATTGATCCGTCCTGGTCGTACTGAACCACCAGCACAGTGCCGTTTGGCGGCTCGGACGCGGTCAGGACGGCGGTGACGGACTCGGGGTGGCTGGGCATGTGGTGCTCCTTCAGGCGGGTTCGCAGTCGAGGCAGTCGACTGCGGAAGACGTGGGATGCCGGTGGCAGACGGCGAGGATCTCGAAGCGACCCGACGCAACACCGATTTCGGCGGCAGCGGCGGCGTACAGGGCGGCGCGGCCCTCGGCGGAGTAGGTGTCGGCGCCGTCCGGTACGAGGTCGATGACACGGCCGTCGAGGCACACCGCGAGCGGCATATGACCAGAGGCGTCCTGGCGCAAAACGGATTCGCCAAGCGAGGCGCGATCGTCGTTGCTGGGCATCAGGACTCCTCGGGGTGCTCGGCAAGCCACTGCTCGCCGAGGTCGGTCAGCTGCCACAGTCGAGACGCGAACATCGAGTCGCCGGTCGGGGGGCCGAGTTTGATGAGTCCCGCCTTGCGCAGGAACTCCACTCCCGCGTTGACGCGCTTGTGGCCACCTGAAGCGGGACGCCACACGTCTTCGTCTGGGTCACGGCCCCAGCGGCGGTGGTGCTTCACCTCGCCATCGCTGACCGCTTGGAGGACGGCGCGGCGGGCGGCGGTGAGCTGGATGTCACTCATCAGAAACTCCACAGGTTCGGCAGCTAGGTCCGCTAGAAGGAGTTGAGTTTTCTCAACCTCAACGCTAGCGGCATGGTTGATGATTCTCAACCCGTTGAGCCGGTATGGATCGAGTAAATGTGCAGATAGCGGCATGCCCGATGGTGGAGGATCCTCAACGGGTGAGTACGCTCACCCTGTGACCCAAGAGCGCTACACGGACCGGCATATGCCGAAGCTGCTGAACCTCAAAGGAGCAGCGGACGTGCTTGGTGTCAGCGCGCAGTACGTACACCGGCTTGCTGAACGCGAGGAACTGCCAGGGCTGAAACTCGGAGCGTCCTGGATCTTCCGGCGGGTCGTGGTCGAGCGGTTCAAGGAACGCCGCGACCAGGCAAAGAAGAACGCCCCGCCCGAGTGACCGGTCGGGGCGTCCTGCTCACTGTCGCTGTTTCGCCATCTCTGCGAGCTCGTCATGCCGGCGTCCGCACACCGTGCAGCACAACCGGCCTTTCTCGTCCTCCCCGGTCAGCGGAACTTCATCGATCGGGCACACCGACGTCCACGCCTCCCCGGTCCATTCCAGCGGCAGCGCGCCCGGCTGGTGGCGGTCACCGACCTGCGGCATCAGACACCCGCCGGTTCGCCGACGACCGCATACGCCTCGTCGTGCCGGATCTCCCGGTCGTCCTTGTACACGACCACGCCGCCGCGATGCGGGGTGTAGGAGACGTTCTCGTACACGGTCGGCCCAGCCCCGTCGTGCGGGCGGATCTCCAGACGGGCCGCATGCAGGTGCGCCATCAGTGGCCTGCCCGGTCGTCGCGTTTGCTCGCGCCCTCAGCCAGCAGGTCCGGCCAGTGCCGGATGCCACGCCAGCGGGTAATCAGACCGTAGCGGCGCTGCGCCGGCCAACGGTGCGTATTCTCGAACATGATTCTCTCCATGGGATCGAGGGCGGCCCGGCTTCTCACTGCTACGGGCCGCCCGACTCTGTTTAGTCGCCGGCGTAAGGGTTACGACCGGCCCGGAACACGGCGGCATCAGCGCGCAACGACTCCGGCGTGAGCGTCGAGAACGCCCGCAACAGACCCGACCGTTGCATCCGGTCAGCGTGCGAGTCGAGCAGTTCGGCCATGCGCTGGCAGGCGTTGAGTTCGTCCGCGCCGGGAACGTCACTGATCCGGTATTGCAGGTCGCAGATCTTCGACCACTCTTCGGTCGACGCCGACCACTCCCGCACCTGCTCGACCGCCTGCACGATCTTCCGGGCAGGCCACGGGCCGCGAGGATCATCGGCGGTGAACACCTGCCGCCATGCGCTTGTCACTGCGGATCCCCGATCAGCGAGTGGATTGCCTCATCGGCTGACGAGAACGGGCCGCAGGCGGAATCAACACCCGCGTCCGTCGCCCACCACTGCCTGTAGTCGTTGGTGAAAATCGTGAACTTGAAGTTGTCCACGTAGAGGCCGGCGGGGTTGCCGTCGTCGATGACCCGCGGATCGTTGTCGTAGGCGCTCACGTCGCTGCCCGCCGGATCACAGTGCCGCCGACCGTCAGGCCCGCAGGGTCCCGGCCGATCAGCTCCACCTCGGCCGCCTCCAGCGCCCAGTGCCGGTCCGCCGGCTCCTGGAACGGGCCCGAGTAGTCGTCGTGGGCCAGCCGCCACGTGCGGCCGTCCGTGTGCTCGAATTGCACATACCCGCCGTCGGCGAGCGTCTGGAAGTCCTGGCTGTTCAGGGCGATCACGGTCACGACGCTGCCCCCGCCAGCCGGACCGTCCACGCGTACCGGCGGTCGCGGACATCGCTCACCACCCACGTGTCACCACGGCTGATGTCGTCGGCCTCACGGTCCCGCAGGCACAGCCGCCGGTCGGTCGTCGGGAAGTCGAGGAACGCGGTCGCCTCCGGATACACGGCCACCGTGGCGCCGTCGCTGTCGGCCACCACCACGGCGACACCGAGCTGGAACCGTGCCAGGTCGTCAGCGGTCAGGGTCAGGGTTCGCTCGCTCATGAGTAGAACTCCTCACGGTCGGCGGCCGGGCCACGGCCTGCATCCCGCCACAGGTCGGCGAGCCGCATCCGCTCCTCGTAGCTGAACCCGTCCGCCTTCGGCAGAACTTTCCACACCGACACGCCCGCAACCTCCGCCTCGTCGACAACGCCCAGGGCGCGCCGCCGGTCGTAGTCGTAGTCGCCGCCGAGAGCCTTGTAGTGGGCGTTCACGTCCTCACGGCAGTGCACGTAGTGCAGCGGCGGCACTGTCGCGGCCTCTGTCGTGTCTTTGGTGAATCTGAACATGGCTCCTCGATTCCTTGGCGATCAGCGGCGGTCGAGGATCACGGATCGGGCGTGCTCGCCCAGCTCGGACAGCGCCAGCTGGTTTCCGCGCCGCGTCTGCGGGTGGCTGATCACACCCCAGTCGATGAGCTGCCGCAGAAGCTCGGCGTCGTCGTCGGGTAGGCCGCCGGCGAGGGAGGTCTGCGGGGTGAAGAACTCCAGCGGCTCGGAGCCTTTCCGCCAGCAGACGCAGGTGCCACGGTCGGGGTCGTCGACCATGAGCACCAGACGCGCCAGGTCGGGGTCCTTGGCGACGTGTTGCCAGGTTTCATCGAAGGTCACGGTGTCCCTTTCTCGGCGATCAGTAGGTCTGACCGGCCGCCACGACGCTCGGGTTAGCCGAGCGCCATAGCGGCAGGTCAGGCCCACACCGACACGCCGTACACGGTGCCGTTGTCGGCCTTCACCTCGAAGCCGGCACCCTTGTTGTCGGCGACCGCCTGGAAGTCGGTGGGCGACAGAATCACCCTGGCGACCCCGTCATCGACGGGCGCGAACTCGCCGTTGTCGGCATCGAACGCGACCTCGATACCGGACTCCCAGTCGGCGGTGCGCACGATGACGGTTTCGCCGTTACGGGCAGCCATGAGGTTTGCGGGGCTGATGTGGATTTCGCGCATGTGGATTCCTCCTCTCGGCCGTCAGGTCTGACAGGCCGCCACCAGCACCAGCGCCGGGGAAGAAAGGCTCTGGTGGTGATGGCCGCCGGTCAGCACGCGTCGGCGGTCTCGTACGCCGCCCGGACCGCGGCGACAGCCCACGCCATCCGGTCGGCGGCCTCAACGGGGTGGTCCCCGTACTCCTGGGCGACGATTCCGGCGCAGCCGTCGACACCGTGACGCAGGATCGCCGTCATCACGTCGACGTGCACTTCACGGGCTGTCGGCTGGTCGGACGGCTGTAGGTCGGAGGCGAACAGCGCTTCGGCGTGCATGCCGTCCACGGCGGTGGTCACGGGGCCACCTCGGCGTCGGTGAGGCAGTCGTCGCATTCCAGCTGGCCGGTGTCGGCGTTGAACGTCATCAGCGCGCCGCACGGGCAGAACGCGTGCTCGTCGTCGGGCATCGCCGACCGGAACACCAGCTCGGGAACGGTGCCCATCACGACACCACCCATCGGCGGCCCATCGGATAGCCGGCGATCCCGGACGGGACCGGGCCGATCCAGGTGGTGTCGCCGGTGTCGACACGGCCTGCGGTGAGCGCAGCCACATCGGGGCGGCGGGTGCGAGAGCGGCGGGCGGCACGGGCCAGTCGGGTCATGACGTCACCAGCCACACCGGGCGGGAAACACACGCGTCCGGCTCCCGGTCGCCGGCCTCGCCAGCCCACACCAGGATCTGGTCGGCGGGCTGCGGCAGCGGCCTCTCGGCGTACCAGGCGGCGAACTGCTGGGCGCTGTCGTGGCGGCCGGTGGAGTCCTCACCGTGCAGCACGGTCACCCCGTCACGCTGGGCACGGTACGTGAAGGTGATCACCGGCCCTCCCGCAGCGATTCGGTAATCGCAGCCCGCTTGTCGGCGGACCGGTGCGGCCGGTGCTCACGGGCGGGGACACCGTCGAACAAGGCCTCCCGGTCGAAGTCGCGGACGGTCGCGGCGAACTCCAGGAACTCGTCCCAGTCGCCGGGGCCGTTCGTCGGCGGGGCCAGAGTGGGTGTAGACATCACGGGCACTCCTCTCGCGAGGTCAGAACGGTTTGGTGGGCGGCAGTAGCTGCCGGCCCCGGTCGGTGGCGTGGACCGGCCAATCCGAGGCGTACGAGCGCTCGGTCAGCAGTCCGTCGTTGATGAGCGCGACGATCTGGTGTTTGGTGTCGTCGTCCACGGGGTGTCCGCGCCACGTGAACACGGCCGCACCGGAACACCGGTAGGCCAGCTCGTTGCGTTCAGCGGCGGCGATCAGCAGCAAATCGGCGGTGGTGGCGGTCATGACCGCACCTGCGCCAACACGTCCAGGCCTGCCGCCGTCGGCACCACCAGCACCGGTCGCAGCGGCGGCCCGTCCGGCAGGGCGAGCAGCCCGGCGCCGATCAGGTTGCCGACGAGGCGGCTGTTGTAGACGTCCAGTTCGACGCCCGCCAACTGGTAGACGTCGCCGCGCAGCCACCACAGAACCTTGGCGTGCGCGGCGTCGATCAGGCCGTGCTGCTCCGACGTGAGGGCGGTCATCGGTCGCCGCCGTCGAAGTAAGGCGGGTCCTCGTCACCTCGGTGCTGACCGTGCGGTCCGATCTTGCCGCAGTAGGCCATCGCCCACGGCTTGTCGACGCCGCCGCAGATAGCGTCCGCAGCGATACTGCGTTCGACCCCGACCATCTTGTCTAGGAATGCGGTAACGCATTTGACGCCGTCCCACACCTCGCCCATCACGCCACCCCGGCCAGCTGCGGACGCTGGGCGACCTCGGCGCGGGCCTGCATCATGACCGGCTGCAAATCGACGAGCCCGGCCGTGAACTCGACCATCGCCCGCGCGCCCAGCAGCGCCTCGTTCATGAGGATGAGCAGGGTCGGCTCCCGGTCGCCGTCCGAGTACGTAACCGCGGCGCGGGCCTGCGGGGTGTGACCGTTCGGGTAGGGGAGCCCGTCGACCTCAACCCAGTAGCTCTCGTGCACAGCCGGGTCGGGGTCGTCGAACGGGTGATCGGCGTGGCACCAGGTGAAGTGATGGCAGGTGCTGGACACGGAGTGCCTCCTGGGAGGTATTCCGGCCGGGGCAGGGGAACTGATCGCACCTGCTTGCCCGGCCGGGAGACGAGCGGCTAACTGCCTGCCTCCACACTCCGCCCGCATCCACAACTTGTCAACAACTTGTAGGAAAACTGGGCTACTATGACACTCGCGAGGTCCCCCAAGGCCCCGGCCACATCACGTTGGCCGGGGCCGATCGTGTAAAACGATCAAGAAAACGCGACAAGCAGCCTCGCGCTTGCCGCCAACTTGGTGAGACCATCACCAAAGAACCGACAGGGAAACGACAGGGAAACGACGGGCCGCAGACGCGACTCGCCACCGAACGGGAGGACAAGCACCATGCGCGACCTGAAGTTCATGTGGAAAGACGAGAGCTCCGTCCAAGGCGACTGCCCCGCCCTCTACGAGGTCGACGGCGGCCACATCGTCGTCGGCAAGCTGCTCACCGGCGACGAACTCGCCGAAGTCCGCGCAGCCGGCGCAGCCCACGACTCCGGCATCGGCGCCGACGAAACCGCGGTGTTCCTGCCCGCCAACGTCCTCAACCGGCTCCGCAGCGCCTGACGATGCGACGCACGCTCACCGACACCGAATTCCAGCAGCAGGTTGAAGGCTGGACGCGAAGCGCACTCCGCGCCGAACTCCAGCCCCACTACTGGGTTGCCAGTGAGCGTGCATCGTTCGAATGGTGGCTCGCCGCCAAACCCGAACCCGGACCGGAAATCCCCGGCACCAAGGCCTGGCTGGAACGCACTAGGCAGCGCGCGGCGCACGGCATCCACCTGCACCGCATCCGCATCCACCAAGACCCGCCCACCGACTACCAGCGATGGGCGAAAGTCGTCAGCGCCGAATATGAAGCCGCCGGCGACCGCATCGACTACCTGACCGTCGCCCAAGCCGACAGCGCCGGCCTGCTCGGCGTCGCCGCCCGCGACTGGTGGCTGTTCGATGATGAACGACTCGTGGTGCTCACCCATAACCCGGAGGGCCGCCGCATCCACACGGAACTCGTAACCGACGAACCAGAGCTCAACCGGGCTCGCGCGTGGTGGGACCTCGCAGTCCACACGACGCGAGGAGAGAACGCATGACAGACGACTGGCTGGCCGAACACAACAAGGCCGCCGAACGCCTTGAACGGATCATCAAGGACCGGATGATCCGTTCGATGGAAGCTGCCGGGAAACTGCAGAAGGAGATGGGACAAGCACTCGGCTGGGCCGAGGACAAGGTGTCCCGCACCCTCAGCCTGTCCCGAACCAGCCGCCTGCCCACCGCCGATGACATCCGCAACTGGGCGCAGGCTGCAGGGGAGTCTGAGGAAAGTCGCGACGAAACCCTGCAGCTGCTCGCCGACCTGAAGGCGTCGCAGCGCACCTGGAAGCAGCACCTGCGGGAATCGGGCCGTGTTGAGGTCCAGGACCAGTACCTGCGGCTGTACGCGGACACGACCAGGTTCCGGATCTTCCAGACCGGTGTCATCCCCGGCATCCTGCAGATCCCCGAGTACGCGCGGCAGTTGTTCGTCGACCTGGACGCCGCCATTCCCGGCGGTCTGCCCAGCATTGAGGCTTCAGTGCAGAAGCGGGTGAGCAGGGCCCAGTTCCTGTACGCGCCCGGCAAAGAGTTCGAGTTCCTGCTGTCGGAAGCGGCGCTGCGCATGACCGTGGTGGACCCGCCCGTCATGCGCGCCCAGCTGTACCAGCTCATGTCGGCGATGTCGCTGCCAAACGTGAAGCGGTTCGGGATCATCCCACTGATGCGGCGCATCCACTCGGTGCCGCAAAGCGGCTTCATGCTCTACGACGACACCGCGGTCCTTGAAACCCCGCTTCGCGACCAGCCGTACAAGGGCGACGAGGCCCGGACGTTCATCGAGACCTACGAGACGCACTGGAGGGACGCGATCGAAGGCGACGATGCCCGCGAGCTGATCCGACGGATCATGGAAGAGTTCCCGTCGGTCTGACCTGCACGACGAACGCCCCCAGCCAGTGCGGCATGGGGGCGTTCCTGTGTCTGTGGCTACGACTCGTGGACGCTCATGAGCCAGGGCCAGACACCATCCCGGCCAGCCTCAAGGAGCGGCACCATCCGGAACGCCGCGTCGGTCAGCCCGCCGAACGTGTGCCGATTCGGACCGGACACCGTCGAGCCGACCTGGTAGGACTTCGCACCGGGAGGTGCGCTACAACCGCAGCAATACCGAGAGCAAATACCCAACCGTTTATCGCTCGGATGAAGTCAATCCTCGATCAGCAGCGTCAATTGGCCGTTGCGGACCGATTGATACCAGTCCGGGTGGCGGGTCATCACATCAACGTTCATCTCCACTGCCAGCAGCGCCGCTGCCGCGCAGTCGTGCCGGCCGGTCAGTGCCCGCATGCCGACCAGCATCTCCCAGTCCTCACCGTCGTCGACGATCAGGAACGTCGCCGCGTGCGCCAGCAGCAGGTCAAGGCGCTCCCGGTCGATCATGCCGATGTCGTGTCCGGCCTCGACCAGGCACCAGAGCGGGATGAGAACAGCACCGTTGTCGTCGGCGATCTCGGCAAGGGTTTCCCCGACCGCGATCGAGCCGCGAACCCACGACGTGATGGCGGTGGTGTCGAACACCAGGCAGACGTCGCGAGGAAGGGTCATGCGGTCCGGGTGCGCAGGCTCGCCAGGAACGCGGCGTTCGCCTCCGGGTCGTGGTGTGCCGCCGCGGACTCAAGCCGCCGCCGCCGGGCACGGGCCTTGCCCTCTTCGGTGACGGTCATGCCCATCCGCTCGTGGATCTCGTCCACACTGAGCTTCGAACTGGTGTCCTGCTCCATGCCCCGAGGGTACCGTCGCGGCGACGAACAGGGGAGACCCGCGCTCGAACGTGCGTGCCATCTTCCGCACCCACCCGGCGGCCGGCCGGTGCTCGGCCAGGCAGGCGCCGCACCACCTAGCCGTCGAGATCACCGGCTTCCACGTAGCCCATACCGACGTACACGGCCCGCCCCCGCACCGACCAGTTGCCCTCATCGACGTCGTAGTCGCACATCAGCTGCCAGCCGCCGGCCTGATTCACATAGTGGGCGCCGGGCACCTCCGCCGTGTAGCGGATGTCGTCGCCTTGCAGCCGCCGGGCGCCACGCCGCGGGTTGATGCGCCGCGTCTCCAACCACGCCTCGTACGCCTTCTGGACCTCATCAGGGGGATCGCCGTCCGGGTGCACAACCCGTTCCGGGAATCCGTCAAGCGTCCACGATCTATCCGGGTTGCTCATGCGATTCCCCCTGATGAGGTCGAAACTTGCTAGTTAGCTCGCCCGGCCTGCCAGGCAGCCACTCTCGCCTGCGTCGGCCGGTCATCCTCCGGATCGTTGACCTCGTCCGGCCGGCGGAACCAGTCGCGCAACCACGCCCATTCGATGCGGGGTCCCAGCGTCGACTTGATCGCCAGCTGCCATGGCACGGACGCCTGCACAAGGGTGCGCAGGTCGGCCGGGGACAGGTCGCCGTAGCGTTCTAACGCGTCAGCAATGGTGTTGAGCTGCCCCGGACTCAGCGGCTCGCCGGTGTCCTTGTCGGCAGGTTCATCGAGGTCGACGCCGTTGTCGGTGGCGAAGAGGGCTTCGCCGAACAGGGCGTCGCCGCTGTGGGCCAGTTGGTGGCCTTGGCAGAAGTACAGCAGCAGGTTGCGTTTGGTTTCGGAAAGGCCGGGACGTCGAACATCTATGGCTGCGATCACAGAGTTGGCACTGATGGTCATCGTGGCACGGTACGGCCGCGCGGCCGTGCTGTCCGGACGAGTTGAAAACCGTCCGATCGGCGGCTGGACAGTCGCACTCACCGGTACCCCCGTCTCTGAACTGTTGCCATCACGAAACGTATCGATGTCGTCACCCGAAAGGTGTCGGATCTGGGACTCGTCAGGCATGGTCATGATTTCTCCATCCGTGAAGTCGGGGGGCTTGCGCGATCGGTCAGACCCCGCCCAGCTCGGCGCGTAGGTCCATGAGGAACCTGCCGAGGTAGTTGTCGCCCATGCCCCCATGGCGGGAGCAGGTGCACTTGCCCCAGTGCATGTCGTGCCACGTGTTGCCCTCGACGAGATCGACGGAGCCTGTGCTGAGCAGCGCCTGGACGCGACCGGGAACTGGCGCGAACTTTGCTCGCAGAACGGCCCGCATCACCTGGTAGCGGATTTCATCGTCCCAGTGATCCCGTAAGCGCACCTGGTGCCCCCGGCGCTTCGCCTCACGCGGGGTGTTGGCGGCGGCAATCCAGCGGCGCAAGTCCGCTTCGGTGGTCTTGCCGGCGTTGAAGGCGTGCTCACTGGTCGGGTAGTGGAGGCCTTCCCAGGTGAGCGGAGCCTTGTGGAAGTTCGACAGGAACGCCCATTCGTTGCGGAACTCGGTGATGGCGTTAGCGGTCTCGGTGCTCACGCTGTTCTCCTTCCGTCCGGCTGACCTGTCCCCTGTCCTCTCCTTAGAGAGGAGGGGAGAGGACAGGTGCCACATTGAGGTTGCGGGGACAGGTTCGGGACAAGATCAGGACAGGCCCTAGCTGGGGATTCTTCGATATCCGGGACAGGTCGGGACAATCTTGGGGACAGATCTTGGCGGGACAGGTCTCAGGACAGGTTTTGATCATGAAAGGTCCCCCTGCCGGACCTTCAACTCGCGCACCACATCCGCCATCAGAGCGTTGTTGAACGTCGGAATCTGCTTCAACGTCATCCAGCCCTTCAGCCTGTCGCGGCCCAAGTTCGGGGGGACGCTCTTAGCCAGCAGGTCATCGACGATCCGATCAACTTCGGCACGGATCGAGTCCAAGGCACCGGCCTCGGCCAGCTGATGCCCCGTCCGGCCGTCCAGCCACATGCCGCCCCGTCGCTTCTCGCCCCGGCGGACGATCGTGAACTCGTCCTCACCCAGCCCCGACCGGGTGTGCGTGCGCCGCATCGAAATCGTGGTCGCCACCCGCTCCACGTCACCGAGCAGCTGCTTGCGCTCGTCGACCCGGCGCATCTCCCACACGTGGTCCACATCCTGGGTCTTCGCCGACGATCCACGTGATCCGCGATCCGAGTCCTTGCCGAAGTGGTCCAGCCGGACACAGGCGACACCCCGAGCCTTCAGTGGGGCGTGGATCAACTGGTACAGCTGCAGCCACGTGTCCGCGTCGTTCTCCTTCCCGGCGATGAACCGGGACGCCGTGTCGAGGATGACCACGTCCGGCATCACCGCGTCGACGATGCCTAGGAACTCGCGGGCCGCCGTCGACGACTCATCCAGTGCGCCAGAGAAGCGGGGGAACTGTCGATACATCAGCCGGCCGCGCAGATCATCAGGTGAGGCGCCGAGCGCGCGGGCGCGGGTCACGATGTCGCGGAGGCTGTTCTCCCGGTCGAAGTACAGCACCCGGATCGGTGGGCGCGGGTCGTCGCCGAGAAAGGCCCGGCCGGTGACGGCGCGAACAACCCAGTCGAGCAGGAACAGCGACTTGCCGACCTTCCCGTCACCGACGACGGTGACCTGCTGGCCGCGTTCCATGAACCGGCCCGGCAGCCAGTCCATCTGCGAGAAGTCGATGGCGAACGCCTCATCCCAGTCGATCTCCGGGAATCGGTCCTCGGAGTCGCTGGCGGCAGGGTTCGCGAGGTCCCGCATCTCGTCCTGTGCCGCCTCGTAGGCGTCCAGGTCGTCGGCTTCGAGCGCCTTCGTGGCGCGGGCGTGGATCTCGAACCGCCGCCGTCGCTGGTGGGCCTCGATCACCCGGCCCATGTGGAAGCCGAGTTCGTGAGGTCCGAGCAGGTGCGCGTACTCCATGCACTCGGACAGGTAGCTGGCGACACCGCCCGGCAGGGCCCGGATCGAGCGCAGCATGTTCGGGCCGGACAGGTCTGCGGTGACCAGCGCAAGGATGTTCGGTGCCCCGGCGTGCACCAGGATCAGCGAGTAGATCTCCTGATGGGCGGGGTTGTAGAAGTGCCGCACCCCGATCACGTCGGTACAGGCGCGGGCATCGGTGTGGTTGGCGGCGTGCAGGAACCAGCCCAGCACCGTCTGCTCGTCGATTCTCAGCGCGGCAGGGTTGGAGACGGCGGGGTCGATCGCACTGGCCGGCGGATCGTTACGGGGCTTGGCTCGTGCGTCCTGGCGGGGGAGTGTCACGTGCCACCTCCCGCCGGATCGGGTTGGTGTTCTAACGTCAAGGAGTCAGCTCCGTAATCGCGTACGTGGGCGTGACGAGACGGCCGTGGTGTTCGCGCACCGCGGCCGTCGTCATTGGTGGAGCGTTTGCGGCTGGCCGCCGGGCAGGTCGTCGATCCCGGCCAGCGCTCGCAGGAGGCCGAGGTACGCAGCGCGGTTCTGGCCCTGCGGTCGGCGGAGTCCGCGTTCCCAGCGGCTGGCGGTCATCTTGGTGACGCCGAGGGCTGCGGCCACGTCGTCGAGGGTGGCGTCGGCGCGTTTTCTGATGGCGCGTCGTTCGTGTGGCGGGGGCAGCCTGTTGGCGCGGAGTCGGTCAACGAGTTCGGCGACCTCCGGCGCGATGCCCGTTTCGGGGACGGCGAGTGTCATGTGGGCAGGTTACAGCAGTGGACCTACAAGTTACTAGCAAGCGGTTACAAGTTGTGGTTTACTTGTCGACATGCCCATCCCCGTGTCCGCTCTGCTGCGCCCCGACGACATCCCCGCACCCGCCACCCAACCGGTGGCCGGACAGGGATGGATCGAGCGCACCCGGATCATGGTTGGCGCTGGCCCCGCACGGGACCTCCGCCGATCGGCTGAGCGGTGCTATGGGAACCGGCCGATGAACCTGCTTGTACCGCAGGTAGCGCCACTTCGGGTCAAGCTCAACCTGGCGGAGTTCACTAGCCCTCAGCGCCAGCGTCAACAGCGGATCCGCAAAACCGTCTGGGACTTGCTGAACATCCAGTCGCCCGGCATCTTCCGGACAGGTCTCAACTCCCGTGTCCGAGTGCAGATGCTCCGAGAGCACTACAACGACCAGGCACGGATTGACGACGCAAGCCTGATCATCCGCACCTACCAGAAGCAGAGCGAGAACGTCGACAAGAGGCTGGACCTGAGCGGAATGCCGTGGCTGGCTCTTCTGCCGTTCGCTGCGATCTTCGTCAGCGGAGTGTGGGTGAACGCGCCGCTAACCGACCAGACGTTCCAGGTTCTCGCGTTCCTCGGCTGCTTCCTGGCGGTCTTCGTGGCCTGGATGTGCATCAACGCTGGCTGGCGGCACGGATACCAGCAGGCGCTGTGGCACATGGCCGAGTCGGCACCGGACAACGTGCGTACGGCGGCCGAGCAGGCGGAGCAGGAAAGCCGATCGCGCGCCACCTTCAAGAAGCACATCAGAACCCGACGGATGGGGTTCAAACTGCGCCGGCCGCCCGCGGGCGAGGGCTACCTCTACGTCATCGGGTTCGACACCAACACGGTCAAGGTCGGTCAGACCGAAGATCCGAAACGCCGCTTCGGGCAACACCGTGCCGAAGCTGACGCGTTCGGTGTCCACATCACCAACTACTGGATCTCCCCGGCGCACAGCAACTTCAAGAACAACGAGACGCGGCTCATCAACCAGTGCGTCAAAGTCAGCCGCCGCACTCGCAAGGAGTACTTCCACGAGGTCGGCTACGACCGCGCCGTGGAGTTTGCCATGGAGCTGAAGTACTTCTCGGCTGACGCAGAGCAGACCAGCACTGAGGGGGTGTGGGCATGAACAGCCGCCAGCATCTCGCCGAAGACCTCGACCGACTCAAAAAGCGCACCCAGCAAGTCGGCTGGGTCGCCTGGGCCGTCGCGATCTTCGTCATGATCTACGGGACGCCGATCGTCTACGGCCTCGCCACCGCCCACGGCATCCCCGCAGGCGTCGCCTGGATGCTGTCCCTCGCCGCCGACGCCGCCCTCGTCGTCGGCCTCATCGCCACACCCGTCCTTGCCCAACTCGGCATCAAAGCCGGATGGGTCGGCACCCTGCGCTGGGTGTCCGGCGGCATCACCTGGGCGTTGCAGACCGCGTCCAGCTGGATCGCCGCTGGCGGACCCGACTGGGTTGGTGTCGGCGTCCACACTGCCGGGCCGCTCCTGCTGTTCTTCGTTGTCGAAGCCGCGTCCTACTTCCAGCGGAAAGTCTCGGCCGCGATCGAGATGAAAGCCCGCGCGCTCGCGGCGGCGGAACAGTCCGATGCCGACCGGCGTACCCACCTTGCCGAAACCGAATCGGCCCTGCGAGCCCGCACCGCGGAGCTAACCGCCGCCCGCACCGAACTCGAATCGCTTACCGAACGGCTTACCGCCGTCGGGCATCACGCCGATCGCACGAAGACCGAACTCGCCCTCACCGGTGAGCGGTACGAGAACGAGATCGCGTCTCTGCGGAAAGCCCTCACCGATCAACGGGACACACTTACCGCCGAGCACGAAGAGGCGGTGCGCCGACTCCGGGAGAAGCACCGGGAAGCCCTCACCGAGGCGCGAGCCGCAGCCGGGGCGGTAAGCCTTACCGCCTACCGCAACCGGGCTACCGGTAACGGCCGCCAGGCGGGCACCGGTAAGTCCTGGCTTAGCGACGAAGACGCAGTTCAGATGATGCTTACCGCCCACTCCGACCCGAACCACGAGTGGTCGCAGAACGCGGTCCGCACCCTCACCGGTGTAGGCCTCGGACGCGCCCCGAAGCTCATCGACTTGTGGCTTACCGCAGTCACCGAGAAGGCCGCGAACGGTAAGGCGGTCAACGAGTGAACCGCCGCCAACCGGTACCCGCCAACCGCACCCACCCGACTCTCACCGAGGAGACCCGATGACCACCACTGACAACATGCCGTCGATCCTGGCTTTCGCCGAGGATGAGTTCATCCAGGGAACGACTGGCGCCGGCAAGAATGAACTGCAGCCGCTCCTGGTCTTCACCGACGAGTTCACATCCGTCACGCAACGCGCGGCCGAGCCGCTTCCCATGGAGCTGACCGAGATCCGGCAGAGGCTCGTCGACGCTGGCGCCGTAATGGAGCGGCGCCACGCCGCGACCGCTCAGCCGACCGGCCCGGCCCGCGACCAGCAGATCAACACGTTCGGGTCGCTGTTCCTGCTTGCCGGCGCCCTCACTGGCCTGGCGTTCACCGCCCTCAACGATCCGGCGTACGTGCCGGTCGCCATCCCGGCTGCCTACGTGGCTGCGGTGATTGGGGCGATCGTCATGCTGCGCACCCCGGCTCGCAACGTCTGACCAGCGCGAACAAGGAAAGGAGTTGTTGGTGGCGGTACGCGGAACCACGTTCGAGCAGCGGCGCGCAACCCGCGCACAGCGCACCCGGCAGAACCGGCTCGTCTTCTTCACCGCCGAGATCCGCAAAGCGCAGACCGGCCGGCAGCGCCTGCAGCAGGCCTGCCAGTACGCGAAAGCGGTCTGCGACGACCTGCCTGAAGATGCCCGTACCCGGCTCGCCTTGACGATCGCGCAAGCCGCAGAAGCCGCCGACAAGGAGAACGCACAGTGACGAATGACGGAACCCCGCCGGGCATCGCGACCGCCTTCGAGCGGACCGCAGATGCCCCAGACGGCAAAGGAGAGGGCGGGGGCAGGCCTGCAGGCCCGCAGGCCTGCGCGCGCGCGATCTTAACGGCCACGCAGAGTGACAGCAAATGGGGTGCGGCCGTGGGCCTGTGGGACAGGATCCGCGCCGACATCCGCCGCCTGCCCCGTGATCAGGAGGTCGCCGCCTGGGATCTCGTGCACCAAGCACTGACCGAACTTCGGGCCGACATCGCCCAGCAGTTCGTGGACCCGCCTGAGGAGGTGAACCCTGATGTCGATCACTGAGGCGTTCGCGGGAGTCATCCCGGCCGCGAAACCGGCGCCGGCGCCGCCCGTCGTCACGCCGGTTGCGGAGCCCACCGCGACGGATCGGACCTACGACGCGGACGTGGCAACCGAGTCCGGACCGTCGTGGCTAGGCGCTGCTGGCACTGCTGTGGCTGCCGACTTCCGCGACGCGTGGCTGTGGGATGCCGAAGGTGTCACCGTCCGCGCCCTGTGGGAGCAGCGAATCCCGGACCGGGAGCAGGTGGCCGCCGCGAACGCCGGGCTGTGGGCTGCCTGGTGCGTGTACAACCACATCGCCCTCGCGGTGATCACCCCGCTGCTGTTCGTGGCCTGGATGCTCGCCCACCCCGCCCGTCTGCTCTACCTCACCCCGCTGGCCGTCGCCGGCATCACCATCTGGCTCGCCTAACCCACCCCTGGAAAGGACCCACCACCATGATGAAGTTCCTCGCCTGGGCCGGATTCGTCGCCGCGATCATCGCCGGTGCCGGACTGGCCGCTACCAACCCGACCATGATGATGGTCCTGATCTGCGTCGGCGGCATCATCGCCCTGGTCGTCGACATCGCCAAGGACCGCACCCCCAACCAGTACGCGGTCCTCGTCGCGATCGGCCTGCCGTCGCTGCTGGTCGGTATGAACGGCACCTTCGCCGAGACCGTCGGCGGCTGGATGACAAGCCTCTGGAACTGGGCGTCCGAGCCGCTCGGCGAGATGGCCGGCACGACCGCCATCTTCACCGCGGTCATCGTCGGTGCGATCGCCGTGTTCGTCGGTCAGAAGACGATGCCGCGGACGAGCCGCTGATGGGACTCGAACTGATCGTCTGCATGCTGCTGGCGGGCGTCTTCACCGGCGGCAGGGTGGCGCAGGATGTGATCGCCACCCTGACCGGCAACACCCCGCCGCATGTGGAGCGCGCCCGGCTGCGCGCTGAGCGGGAGAAGGTGCGGGCGGAACGGGCCCGGCTGAAAGCCGACCGCACCAGCGACCGGTACACGGCGGGCAAGCCGCGGCTGCGCGATGTTGCCGCCGTGTACTGGGGTGACGCCCTCACCGATGTGATCAGCGCCCACGACCGGCGGCGAGCAGAGAAGCAAGCCCAGCAGTCGGAGGACAAGCAGGCCGCCGTCGAGCAGCGCCCGGCCCGCAAGGTCCGTCCGTCGTGGAAGCAGCGGGCAGTGCGGCTGGGTCGACTGCTGTGGGAGCCGGTCGGCGAGAACCGCGACACCGACCAGCCGGACCCGGATGCGGACGGCGACCTGGATGTGGCTGACCGGGTCTCGCACTTCTGGGAGTGCTCGAAGTGCGACGCCACCGAGGGCGGCTACGCGACGCAGGACGAATCCGATGCCGCCGCGCAGCGGCACATCGACTCCGTGCACGGCGGCCGGGGCCGCATGGTCGACGAGTTCAACGAGCCGCCGGCCAACACCAAGCCGGGCAACGGCAGACTCGAAACCCCCGGTTCGGCACCGGCCCACGACACGGCGGCCAACGAGGAAGAAGAAGAGCGCATCGACTGGGATCGTGAGCGCGCCGCCCTCACCGAAACCGGCATTGAGATGGCGCACGAGCTCGGCAACGATTGCCTCCAGCCCGGCTGTTGGGCCTGTGCGGACAGGCACCGTGAAGGCCAGTACACGCCGCTGCCTATCCCTGACGGCCGTGCCTTCGACTGCCCCCGCTGCGGTACGCCGGTCGACTACTTCGGTCGCGTGCACGGCGCCGACATTCCCGACGACGACCGACTCAAGGCCCACTGCCCGCAGTGCGGCTGGATCCCGGTGGCGTTCAGCGACAGCAATGCACCCTCCGACACCAACGACAAGGAGCAGTCCATGACCGAAGCAGCAGCAGTAGGCGTCCCTACCGGCGAGGCCGTCAACTACGAGACCGCCATCGTCGAACTCGACAAGATCGAGGCCGCGCAGCAGACCCACCTGGAGCAGGCGCAGCAGGCCCTCGACAAGGTCCGCGAAGCGAAGGCGGCGATCGGTGACACTCAGGCGTCGTACCGGCCGGCCGCCGAGGCCGCCGGCCTGGTGCACCAGCACCTCCACGTCCTGAACGTGGATCAGGAGACCGTCGCCGCGACTGGCACGATCGCCGACTCGATGCCACCCAACCGCGTGGACGAGATCTTCGCCCAGCTCGAAGGCATGGAGGCCGACGCGCTGCAGCAGGTCAGCAACGCGGAAGCCGCGCTGGCCGCCACCGCGGCAGCCCGCGCCTCGATCGTCGAGAAGTACGGCGACGCGAACACGACCGTGCAGCAGCACCTGGCCGGCGACTCCCGGTTCCTGGCCGCGTCCGGCGCTGCCTGACGTTGCCCGTTTCCGTCGGAGCCGACCGAGTGCGGCTCCGTGCGGTGGCGCGCAACGCCAACCACCTTTCCCCGCCCGAACCCTCGCAAGGAGCAATGCCATGACCGCACCCACCCAGACCGGGCCGGGCACGCCTGGTTCCCGCATGTCGACGGTGTACTTCGACGCGGCCAATCGGCGACGGCACTCCCGGATCGAGGTGCCGGTGAACACCGAGGGGGAGATCAACGGTCGGCCGTTCGAATGCCCCCGCTGCCACGACAACGTGCCGCCGACCTGGAAGCCACTTAACTATTCGAAGCTGCCGGTCTGTTCAGTGCACCCCGGCCAGCGGATGCGCCCGCACGTGCTGAAGTCGCCGCCGCTGCTGCCGTACCGCCAGATCTGGGATGTGTGCGAGAAGCCGCTGCGCCCGATGTGGGCGCTGCCGGGCATGGCCGCCGCCGGCCTGGCCGTGGACGCCGCCAACATCCCCGCGTGGGGTGTTGCGGCGGCGGTGCCGGTTGCGTTCGAGGCAACCCGGCGTACCTGGCGGATGCGCGCCATCCGCAACGCCATCCGCCGCGGCGACCTCGAAGCGGGCGACGACGTGTACGGCCGCCGCCTGCGGGACGCGATCGACGCAGCCGCCCGTAAGGCCGGGTATGTCGCTGCCGGTGGGACGGGTTGGCTTGCAGCGGTCGCCGCCCTCGGCCTCGACCCGTCCACCACGGCCGGCTCGGTGGCATGGCTGCTGGCGCTGCTGCCGTGGGCGCCGCCCGCCGCCACCTACCTGAAGTCGCTGCGCACCCGCCCCGCTGCGGCGCCGCACATCGCCGAGACGCAGGCCGCCGAGCCGGAACCGCAGGTCGACAAGGACGAGCAGCGGATCCTGCACATCTGGCGCACCGTTGTCGCCCAGCATGTCGGTGACATCATCGGCATGGCCACCGACGGCACCACCCCGATCAAAGCCACCGGGAACGGGAAACTGCCGGGCGCGCAGCTGGTCGGCTGGCAGAAGATCCGCGGCGGCTGGAAGGCAACGATCGTCGGCCCGCCCGGCGTGTTCGACTCGGACGCGTACCTCGCCGCGAAGAAGAAGATCGCATCCGCCTATTCGGTGACGGCGGCGATGGTGTCGCTGGTCCCGGACGGCGAAGACGAGAACAAGTGTGAGCTGCTGGTGCAGAAGACGTCCGTCATCAAAGAGGTCACGCTGTGGACCGGCCCCGAGTCGGTTGACGCCACGACCGGGCTGGCCCCGTTCGTGCGGTATGTGGATGGCAGCTACGGCATGTACGAGCTGTACCGGCCTGGCTGGGGTTCCCCGCACGAACTGTTCATCGGCACCACCGGTGCGGCGAAGTCGTCGGCGCTGGAGTTGGCGTTCGCGATCGGCCGGTGGGCGCAGCACGAAGGACGGGGCATCGTTGCGGATTTCCTCATCGACCCGCAGGAAGGGCAGTCGTTCGGGGCGTTCGCCGACGACCTCGCCGCGCCGGTCGCGTCGACAGCCGACGAGGCGATGATGCTGGTGCGGGCGTTCCGGCGGGAGATGCTGCGCCGCAACAAGTACCTGTCGCACAAGAAGTGGACGGACGGGCGGGGCCGTCAGCGGCGCGGCGTCAAGTGGTGGAATCCGCTCGTCGAGGGGCCGATGCTGTTCCTCACCATCGATGAGGCCCACGAGTTCCTGGCGATCCGCGAGTTCGCGGCCCTGGTCACCGCCGGGGGCCGGATGTTCCGTAAGTGCGGGATGAAGTTGCGGATCGCGACGCACACGCCGCTGCTCACCGACCTGGGCGGGTCGATGGCGTTGCGGGACATGCTGACCGGCGGGTTCGTGTGGTGTGGGCGGACCGCGAACAGCCTGTCCGGGCCGACCGCGTTCAACGGCCGGCTGCCCGCCGACCCGAAGTTCATTCCGGAGGTGCCGGGCGCCGCCTACATTCTGTCGGCGCGGGAGAAGAAGCCGATGCTGTCGCGGACCATGTGCGGGCCGTTCAATGAGAACGGTGAGCCGGACCTGTACGACTACATCCGCGACGGCGACAACCAGCCGATCGGGTTTCCTGGTGTGCTGCCTGCGGAGACGCTGGCGGCGTTCGGGAAGGAGTACGCGGACTGGGTGGAGTTCATGGGCAACGAGCACCCCGACGACACGCTGTGGATTCCGGATGCGGACGCGGCGGCGCCGGTGAAGGCGGACCGGTCGGATGAGTTCCTGCACACGATGGTGTGGTGGGCGCTGGAGCAGGCCGAGGAGCCGCTGGACATGAACGGCCTGGACGCGGCCCTGCGCGGCGCCGAAGTCGATGCGTCGGTGCTGGCGGTGCGGGACGTCCTGAATGTACTACGCGGGCAGGGCAAGGTCACCGCCCGCGACGGCCGGTACGAGTTGTCTCCGCAGGCCCGCGCCGAGCAGCAGGAGAAGCTGCGGGAGGCGATGGAGCAGGTGGAGCGGATCGCCGAGCTGAGTGAGGCGCAGTGAGGTCAGCGGTTGCTGTCGCGGATGGCCTGTGCGACGTCGCGGAAGCCGTCGTTGATGGCGCGGGCGACCTGGTCCCATCCGCGCTGGTGGACTTCGGCGATCCGGCGGGTGCGTTCTTCGAGGGCACGCCCGTTGTCCCGGTCTCTGCGGGCGGCTTCCTCGGTGAGCCGGTTCGCTTCGGTGAAGTAGGTGTAGGCCTGCTCAACGAGTTCGCGGATGTGTTCCGGGTGGAGGACTCGTTGGACATCGTCTGCGTAGGCCATGCGCTCAGGGTAGCTATCCGATCGCGTTCCGGCGAGGTGGCGTCATGACCGAAGCAATCGTCTACGGGTTCCGAACCCTCGACCCGTTCACGCTGTCGAGCATCGAACTTGGCTATGTCGGCCAAACCCGGCAGGGCCTACGGTCTCGGGAGTTCACGCATCGCGACGAGCAGCCGTGGGCGGACATCATCGTTGGGTCGGCGTACATCATCGCCGCAGGGTCATGGACCGATAGCGAACTAGACCAAGTCGAACAGTGGTCAATCTTCGCGATGAAGCCCCGCTACAACGTGAGCTTCAACCAGGGAAACGAAGGTCGGATCCCGCCGGAGGTTGCGGTAGCGCAGCGGCTCGCCCGAGACCGGGTACGTGGGGTGCCGCTGTGGCGACCGGAACCTGCGGTGCCTGTATTTGTTCCAGTGGCCGAATCGGCTACCGCGCTGTCCGACTGGCAGCAGCACCGGGCTACGAAGCTGTCAACATTGCCCCTCGGTGCAGGGCACAAGCGCATCCTTGAGTTCATTGCGAGTGGCGTCAACCGGCCCGGCGAGCTGGCATCAGCATCGGGCTACTCCGAACGGCAGGTGTACAACCTGCTGAACGAGCTAAAGGACCAATTCCGGCTGATCAGGCGTGAAAGCCATGGCCGCTACCTGCTCGTTGAGGGCAAGTCGTGACCGCCACATATCCGGCCCGGCGCCGCATGGACGCCCGCTACCGGGGTGTCGTCTACGGCCTGGACGTCCTGGACCATGAGACCGGACTGCTGGTTGAGAACGACTACGTCGGCAAGACCCGACAGAAGGGCCGGGCACGGGAGAACCAGCACCGCGACACCCAGCCGTTCTCGGATCGGATTGTCGGCTCGGCGCGGGTGCTGTGGGAAGGCATGTGCACGGAGGCTGAACTGGACGAGATGGAGCGCCGGTTCATTCAGGAGCCGCCGTCCGGGGTTCGGCCCCGCCTGAACTACCTGCTGAACGAGGACAACCCACACCAGATCCCGAAGTGGGTTCAGGTCGAACAGCGGCACGAGCGCGACGACGCGGCGGGCCGGCCGCGCTGGCTTCCGGCTGACGAGCGGCGCCGAGACAGCCTCCTGGACTGGGATGGTGGTCAGCCGATAGCGCGCCCCCCGGCGGCGGTGCGGCGTGTGCCGTGGAGTTCGCGCCGCAAGCACCTGACCGGGCTCGCTATCGGCTGGGCGGCACTCACGTTCGCCGCCTGGATTGTTCTCGCGGTGAAGAACGTGTTCACCCAGACCAACATGCTCGCCGCGATACCGGCGGCCCTGGTGTTCGAGGTGTGGGTGTGGGCGGGTGTGCCGCTTCCGTTCTGGCGGTGGAGCCGACGGAGCGCGGCCAGGCGGGTCCGCAAGCGACTCCAGAAGGGGCGGCGGCGATGACCCAGTCTCGCCCCGGCCATCCGTCGTGGTGCCGCAAAGACGACCCGAACTCGGCCCTCGGCCGGCACCTGTCCGTGAGTGTGCGTGCCGGTGTGCAGCGTAAGGACGGTGAGGCGGTGGCGTGGCTGTCGCGGACCGGTCACGGGCCGACCTGGTTGACGCTGCTGGCGGCGCACATGACGCACGCGAGTGTCCGGCTGAGCCTGGACGATGCGGTGCGGCTGCGGGACGGGATCACCAAGCTGCTGCGGCAGGCCGGGCACGAGTAAGACCGAAGACTTCAACCCCTCTTACGCCAGCAACAACGCTGGCCTGACGAAAGGACCATGCCCATGACCACCTCAACCCCGATCGACGTCGAGCAGCTGCGCGATGTCGTCTGCCGCACCGCCCAGTTCGGGAACGGCACCGTCACCATCGGCACCTACGAGGGCGGCGGCGATGTCAGCCTGCTGCTGGTCGACGGTGACCGCACCCGACCGACCGTTATCGCCGGTTCCACCGGCTCCGGTGGAACAGAACTCATCGAGTCTCTGCGCGACGGGACCGAGAGCACCGGCATTCACGTGGACTTCGCCGACACCCAGCACATGAGGGCCGCGCAGGCAATCAGGGACTGCCACGCCGAGATCCTGGACCGGAACCGCTACCTCGCCGAGCACGGTGAGCGCACCGGTGTGGGCGTGCTGCCGCTGCGCCTGCTGCTGGTCGACGACCTCGCCGAGGTGGACCACGAGACCGCTGGCCTGCTGACGCAGGTCGTCCAGATGGCACCGAAGACGAACATCGCCGTCGTGGTGCGGACCCAGCACCTCGGGGCTGACATTCCCGGCGGTGCGCTGCTGTACGAAACGCTGAAGGCGGGCAACGTGGTCGAGCTGCGGACGTTCCGCAACGGCATCCCGCGTACGTTCGAGGATGGCTCCTCGACTGCGGGTGTCGGGTACGTCAACGGCGATCTGTTCCGGGTGTGGTATCCGGGCCACTGACCGATCGTCATGCAAGTGGAGGGTGCGGCCAACGTGCCCTCCACTTGGCATTTCGGCCAGTTCCGTGATCGGCATTTGCCGCTCGATCTGGGAGAATAGACAGGTGCCTGTCGCATCGACGACGTTACCGACATTGACTGTGGCCCGGTTGGTCGCCGCGCACGTCAACCAGCTTTGGCAAGCGTGGGCCAACGACGCGGAACACCCCGGATGCTGCTACCTGTGCTGTGCGAGCTGCACCGCGTTGAAAGACCTGTACGACAGAGGTGAACTCGACGCCCTCTATGGCGTCTACGTTCACCACGTCGGCGGCTCTTGGGAGGGCTGGGATTCGGCGCGACGTCAGGTCCGACGGGACTGGCTTTGTCGAGGCGTGGTCGGTGACCCAGACGTGCTGCCCAGGAACCCATCCGTCGGCCCTCAATCAGTTGCCGAACGAGAAATAGGGGAGCTGCAACCTGTGTCCAGCAAGGATTGGGTGGGTCTTGGGCAGCGCGTGGTATCTCGGCGAGTCGAACTTGGCTACACCACTCGGGAAGCGTTTGCGCAGGTGGCCGGGATCAGCAGCCGCCTGCTCGGCGACCTGGAGAACGGCAAGCGCGAAAGCTACGACACCTCGACCTACGCCAAGCTGCATCAAACGCTGCGCTGGCCGATTGGCAGCATCCCGGCGATCCTGGCCGGGGCGAAGCCGTTCGAAGAGGTGGATGAGTCCAAGCGGCGCGAGAGTCCCGCTTACAACGGGCTGCGCCAGTTGCAAGAGGAAGCAAGGGGTGCGTTCCGGGACGCGGCGGTTAAGGCGCTGCTCGCCGACCTGACCATCGAAGACTTGGGGTTCGAGTTGCAGGCGCTGGCCGCGACGCTCCGCCGCGCCGTCGGGCTAGGCGGTGGCGGCACTCTCGAATCCTCGAATCGGAAGATTGGTGATTAGTCACGTGGAAAGGGAGACCTTGAACAAGGAAACACAGCGGCTGATTGCCGAAGGCTACGAAGTTGTTTGTGACTACGGCGACACGGAGGACGGCTTCGTCTTTGACCCTGTCGGCCAGAAGGAGGCTCGCCAGTTATTTGCTCGCGCCGCATTCGCCGCCGCGTACATGGGGGTCAGCACGGACGAGTTGTTGGCGGAGATGACGGAAGCCAAGTCGACGGTGGCGAAACTTGAGAAAAGCTACTGGAAGACCGTGGATACGATCATGAAAGCGCCTTGGCCTGGCGGACCACCCGACACAAGCCGCTATAGCACAAAGGTCGTCAGGCGTCTCAGCGATCTTGCGCCGAAACAGCCACACGATTACCCTCACGGCAGCGGCAGTTTCAGGGTAACGAGCAAGGTTCATCGCAAAGACTGATCTCTGGTAACCCGGCATGCTTGCGGTCGGTTGGTCACGCCGTGACCCAGTCCAGCGACTTTGCCGCCGCGCTCGACGCCATCCGTTACTCCGGTGACGATCTCACCGTCAAACGCGAGAAGGCGTTCGCGCTCCTTGACGGCATCGGCGGCGACGAGAAGAAGGAAGCGTTTCGGCTGGCCGCCGACATCATCTTTCCCACGCCCGAGGCTCGCGCTCAAGGGTTCGTGCAGTTCCTTGGCGACGCGATCACGAACAGCCCGGACCGGTCGGACAAGGCGATCTGCCAGGCCGTCCAGGAAGGTCTCGCGCTCGGCGTCGAGATGATGGCGGTGGTCAGCGAAGAAGCGGCCGAGGAGTTGGACGGCTGGAACGCGTTCCTTGAATCCGTGATCGAGAACCTGCCGGACGGGCGAGTGCTGGAATGCGCGCACTGCGGCCGGCACTGCATCGACACGTACGCGGTGGTCGACGGCTGGACGTTGTGCTTGACGGCGGAACCAGGGCATGTGAACTGCCTTGTTCGGGTTCGCGAACATGGCGAGCCGGTCGGAGCGGGGAGAATGGGTAAGCAGTAGGACATCGCTGGGGAGGGGACATGCCGAGGATGCCGGGCCGCTTATACCGGCCATGGTGCTGCTATTGCGCCGCCACCCCCGGGCCTGACTGCCCTGACGTCCACGACCGCCGCAATGGCCGGTGGGTGCGCAGAAACTTGAAGCAGCAGCTGCGGCGTCGGCCGGAGGACCAGTAACGCAAAAGAACGCCTCGCCCCGCACAGGCTCGCCTGGCGGGGCGAATCCATGTGCGGGGCGAGGCGCTGTGCGTCGGGTGGCGGCGGATCGTGACTTCGCGCCGAGGGCATGCACCCGACGACGATCATGATGGGGGAACGGGTCAAGTCACCGCACGACAGTGCGGCGGTCCTTCACCCCGGAGTTGATCGCGGCCTGCTGGACGGCGGTGCCCTTCAGTAGGCCGACGTACGCGGCCACCGCGATGATGAAGTTGATGACGTCGGCGTACAGCACCCGCCACAGGTCGAACGTCTCAGCCGAGTTCACCGCGCCCAGCCAGGCCTCCACGAACGCTTTCACGGTCGCGAGGAACAGCAGGACCAGGCCCTTCTGGAACGCCGACCAGCTGGACTTCATCAGCAGCCCGGCGGCGAGGGGCAGCAGCACGGTGAGGACCAGCGACAGCAGGCCGGCCAGGCTGGGTTCGAACAGGTAGGTGGGGAGGGTGGGGAAGACGATCGAGTCCATCGGATCTCTCCTGGGTGCGGGATGGAAGGGAATTACAGGCGCGTAGTTCCTGCTCAGGGGCTGCGCCCGGCGGATCACGGGCTTAGCGTCGATCTATGGCCGAGCGGATCACCGGGGCGATGCAGACACCCGACGGCTACTGGCGGGTCGAAACGATCCGGTCCGGCCGCGACCAGTGGTTCCGGATCTGGCACGCGAACACGGTCGTTGAGGCGCGTGCGTCGATCGAGACGGTGGCGCGGATCCTCGGCCATGACGCACTCGCGAACCTGCAGCCCGTGGACGTCGAGGGCGGGGCGGCGTGACCGCTACCGTGGATGTGTGACAGTCCTTTGCGCCGCCGACTTGTATGCGTTCCTGCTCGCTCGATTCGACGAGGACGAGCGAGTGGCGCTGGCGCTCAAGAACGATGGCTTCGGCATCTATCCGGACGGCCACGCCGATGCGGGAGTGGCGTTCCTCGGTCGATTCGACGAGGATCGGATGCTGGGCGAGGTTGAGGCCAAGCGGCGCATTCTGGTTCGGCTCTGGAATCCCGACGAAGTGATCTGGCGGGAGGACATCGCGTCGGGGACGGCGTTGCCCGTGTTCAAGGCCCTCGCCTTGCCGTACGACCGCCACCCCGACTACCGCGAAGAGTGGCAACTGTGACGGTCAGCCCGCAGGTGTCAGTGTCGCCGGCACACCGGTTTGGTCGTCCCGCAATGCGCGGCGTTTCCACCGAGGCCATCGCCGACGCGTACTGGCTGAGCGAGGACGTCGAGGACGAGTACGGCTTGTCCCGGCACGAGCTGCTGGTGGCGCTGTGGTTCGAGGCGTCACAGGGGCAGCCGAGGTTCCGGGAGCGCTGGCGGGAGTGGGCCGAGCGGGTGGGGCCGCTGCTGTGGGACACCAGGACCCTGGACGTGGACGCGGTGGAACTGCCGGGAGTGAGGTAGTGCGGGGTGGGAGCATGGCAGCATGACTAAGCCGACGGCAGTCGAGTTCGCCGCCACCATGCGGGCTCCCGCGATCATCTTGGGGTGGCCTGTCTACGCACGTCTGCCGGTGGCCCAGAAGGCACCAGGATCGCTGGCCACTCTCCGGAACGGCGGCCTGGACCAGGATTACGTCTGGACGGGTGCGGCTTGGCAGCCGGTTGGTGTCGAACGCCGCGTGCGAAGCTGTACTTCGGCCCTGAGCCGTTCGTGTTCGGCTGGCGGGAGCGGCGTCAATGGCGCAAGCAGCAGGCCCACGTGAAAACCATGGTGCGGGTATGACGGAACTCCGCTGGCAGTGGCTTGACAACCGTGAGCAGCCGGACGGCAGCATGGTGGTCTATCACTGGCCGCTGAACGTGGTGGAACGCTACTGCGTGGACTCCGGCAACGCCGTCCGGGCCATTCCCGGCGACCGGTGTCTGTCGCACGGTGATCGGGACGTGATGTGCACTACCGCGCAGCGCATGCCACCGGAGTGCCGGCATCTGCGGTTGTCGCCGAACCATCCGTACCCGCACTGTTCGGAGTGCGGCGTGACGGGGGAGGACGTAACCGCTGAGGTGGCGTCGGGGCGTTAGTCGTCCTGGCCGGGCCGCCGCTCTTTGATCCACTGCTCGACGTCTTCGGCCAGCCACACTTTGCCCTGGCCGAGCTCGGCGACCGGTGCGGGGAACTTCGGGTGGTTGGTGAGTGCGTAGACGCGCTGGCGGGAGATGCCGTTGAGCCGGACCCGGATTTCGTGGGCGCCCATCAACTTGGGCCTAGATGTCATGGGACCAGTATGGGCGTGGGGCTAGGCCGGTGTCACTCGTAAGGGATACACCTCTTGCGCTTCCTAATTTAGGAAGCTAGATTGGTGGCATCGGTCAGGGGATAGCCCCAGGCCTCACCGGAAGGAACCGGCCATGACATCACACGTTGCCGCTATCGCCACCCAGCCTGACGTTGTCACTGGTGACGTCTGCGACCTGAGCATCGCCACCGCCGAGGTCCTCAGCTACCGCAACGGCGACTACAACCCCGACACCGGCCAGTACGACGAGATCCCCGAATACACCATGAGCACCAACATTGTCTTCACCGCCGACCTCACCGTCCACGTCGACGACGACGACAAGCTCGCGAAAGCCGAGGACGAGGCCGACCAGATGCTGGCCAAGAACGGCTGGAGCCGGACCAGCGACTGGTTCATCGCCGATACCGCCATGTACGCCGACGTCGAACCCGCCTGACCGCTCACCGCCCAGCCCCGGCCCAGCGCCGGGGCTTTCGCCATCCCGGAGCAACGATGCAGCCAAACGCCACATACACCGACCCGCCCGGCATGCCCGAAGACGAACGCATGACCGACGCCGAGTTCCGCACCGTCCGCGAGTTCCTCGGCCTCACCGGCGACTGGCTTGCCGCGCATCTCAGGGTCTCCGCTCGCACCGTCCGCCACTGGGAGCAAGGCAAGTACCCGATCCCTGACGGGGTGCGGCTTGCGACGGAAGACCTCGAACGGCGCACCGGCGAGTTCATCGGTGCGATCGTCGCCCAGTTGCAGGACATGCCCGATCCTGGCGTGCTCGTCTACCGCAATGACGCCGAATATCACGCGGCGCACCCGGACATCGAGTTCCCCGCGTCGTGGCATCGTGCAGTTGTCGCCCGCATCGCCCTCGAAGTGCCGGGCCTGCGGATCGCCTACCCGCCGGAACGCGCCGATGGGTAGCTGGTCGCCGTCGCGGCTGCCGAAAATCCGCGACAGTGTGTGCCGGCTGCTGAACGACCCGGAAAGCCCGCTGCGGTCCAGCCTCGCTCGGTCCGGGAAGGACGGCACCACCGCCGAGTTGCAGCGGGTCGCCGACGACCTCACCGCCGGGCAGCTGTACTGGGTGGCGCCGCAGATGGCGGCCCTGTCGGTGGGGGCAGCGGAAACCATTCCGCAGGTGCGGTGGACGGTGGAGGAACGGCCGTCCGAACGCGGTCTGATCGTCTTCGACGGCGGTGTCGGCACCCTCGAAGAAGACGGTGCCTCCTACCCCGTCGACGCCCTCAGCTGGGGTCCCCGAGACGGCGGACTCATCGTCTGGTTCTGGGTGGCGCGCAGCCGCATGGAGGAAGCCGCCGCCCACAACGGCATGCAGATCGTTGTCGAGCAGGTGCCCCCACTGGTCCCGTACCTGGCGTGGACGCTGCCGGTCAGCAGTGAATGGCAACTGCCGTCCGAGATCCCCGGCGACTACCGGACCGTGCTGACGACGCTGGCTGCGGCCTGGTCGCTGATGCAGCAGCCCACGATCGTGGAGCACATCCCGGTCGAAGCTGACCGGAAGGTGCGGGCTGCCTACGCGCGTGCCGGCCGCGGTGAGCCGGAAGCAACCCTGGTGGAGTTGCGCCGCCAGTACCGGCTATCAGGTCAGCCGCCTCTGGATCCGGATCAGCCGGGCAGGCACTACAAGCACCGGTGGATTGTTCGTGGGCATTGGCGGCAGCAGGCTTACGGTCCGGAGCGCTCGCTGCGCCGCCAGACGTGGATCGCCTCGCACGTGAAAGGCCCGGAAGGCGCGGATCTACTGGAGACTGCGAAGGTCAACGTCTGGCGGCGGTGAACCCGGACGGGCGAGGCGGCAGGACAGATCACCGGGCGTCCGGCTACCGTGCCCCGATGAGACGCCTCCTGTCCGGCGCCGTGATGGCCGCCGTCCTCCTCACCGGATGCAGCAGCAACTCCTCCACACCGCCGGCCGAGCCCGACCCGGATGGCGAAGCAGAGATCGGGATCAGTGAGCCGTCGCTGGTGCAGGCGAAGGTGGGCACGCCGTTCGACTACCAGCAGACGTTCTCCAACACCTCTGATGTGGTGGACTGGCAAGTGACCGTCACCAAGGTCGAGTGTGGGCTCAAGGTGCTGAAAAAGGCGGCATCCAACCCGGATTGGCTGGGCGACGACGACGTCCCGAGGTTCGTCGACGCGAAGCCGGCCGACGGTCAGGAGTTCTGCCGCGCCGACGCCACCCAGAAGAATGTGGGCAAGACACCGGGTACGGGAGCCGAAGATTTCGGGAACCTGGTCACCGATCAGGGCGAGTTTCAGGCGTCGAGCGACGACGAGGAGTACGCGTCCAACCTGGCCGAGGTTGAGGAGCTGCCGACGAGCCCGTTCAATCCCGGTTCGACGGCGAAGGTGATCGCGATCTGGCAGGTCACCGCTGGGGCGAAGCCGACAGCGGTGCTGTTCCCCGGCACGACTGTCTACTCGGGGCCGTCGCACAGCATCGCGGTGAGCTGACCCGGCACACCGAAGCTACGCTGTGACGATGCGGTGCTGGTGGTGCGGTGTGGAACCTGACGAAATCCACGAGGTCACGTCGTTCGAAGGGGAAACACTGAAGCGCTTTCCTGTGTGGCCCGCAGGCGATCATGTTCACGCCGTACTGCCGCCCACGCCCAGCCAGCTTGAAGACGACGCCCATCGGGCGTTGACGCGCATCCGCAACGCCGCCATCGGCTGAGAACTACGCGCCCGTCACGCCGATAAGTCCGTCGCAGTGCTCGCAGTAGTAGACGATCCAGCCGTCGTCGGCGAGCAGCGCGTGCATGGCGTACGGGCACAGCAAGCAGAGCTTGAGATCCATGTCGCCTCCGGCACCGCGTAGGTCACCGGCCATTGATGCCAGTCGACGGGCGACCCACCAGTTGGCGCAGCGCGTCGAGATCCGGCTTCGGACGCCACACCTCGGTTTGCACAGTTGTGAGCGTGTCGGTGAGCCGTTCGGCCTGGTGTCGCATCGCAGCGAACTTCTCGATCAACTGGTCCATCTCAGCGCGCAGCCGGCCGACGTCCTGATCGGCCTCGTCGCGGATCCGGTCGGCCCGTTCTCGGGACTCGTCCGCCTCCTTGCGGGCTGCCTGCTCGCTGGCCTTCAGTTGCCTTGCCCACTCAAGCAGCTCGTTTGTCCTGTTGGCCCGTTTGGCGACTCGGCTGGTGATGAGGGTGGCGATGATCGATGCGGCTGCTGCGAGCGCGGCCACGATTATGGCAGTGGAGGTGTCCATGCCACCCCTTCCCGCTCGATCGGCTCCATCCAGCCCGCCATCACCCATACGCACCAGGCGAACGCGAGCCACTGGGCGGCTGCGGGCCACGCATCGCCAACGTTCTCGCCGAGCAGCCACGCGAACAGGTAGAGGCTGCCCCACAGCACCTTGATGGCGATGGCGCCCATGAACGCGATCCGGTCGCGGCGGTGGATGGCCCCGTACGCGCACATGGCGGCCACGGCGAACCAGGGCAGCGACCACCACCACAGCGGGCTGAGCGTGTTCAGCCAGGTGTAGAACTCGACGGCGGCCGGGTCGACCGTGGCGAGCCGGACACCCCAAAGCACGTCGAGGACGGCGAACCCGGCCAGTGCCCGGCCGCGTCTGCCGAGCGGCTGGACTGCGATCCTCACGACGTCGCGGATGCCAGCAGCCGGCCGACCTCAGGCGCGTCGTCACCGAGGACCGCGCGCAGCAGTTCAGCCTTCTGTTCCGGGCTGTCCGCGTCGCCAAGATGGTCGACGATTGCGTCGGCAGTGGCCGTGGGCAGTTCGGCGAGCTGCTGCCGGATCTGCTCCAGCGCCTGGTCGTCGCCCTTGCCTGCGGCGACGATGGCCGAGGTGAGTGCGGTGCCGAGCGACTGGACCTGGGTGGCCAGCGCTTTCACCAGGGTTTCGATGCGGTGCCGCTCCCAGCTGCCGTAGCCGATAACGCGACCGAGGGGCTGCATGTTCGCGGTCTTCGCGGCCGGTGTGACGTTCACCTTGACATCGGCGATGGCTTTGGCGAGTTCGGCGGCGGTGGGCATGTCATCCTCCTGTTGCTGCGGGGCGATGGACTGCTGCCATTCGGCGTACGTCCAGCCCATGTCGATGGTCAGGATCTTCCACATGGCCCAGAAGTCGCCGATGATCCTGCGGAAGAACGAATCGTGGCGATGCCAGGCGTGGGTGTTGTCGCCGGACGTCTCAGCGCCGTTCTTGAGCTCGCTGTAGCCCTCGGTGGTGACGTCACCGTCGACGTTCCCGAGGGTGTAGAAGATGACCTCGTCGGGGCGCAGATCGTCCGGATCCGCCATCGCGGCGATCATCCGGCGCGTGTACTTGTTGATCGTCCGGTAATCGCCGTGCTGTGCATCCCTGAACGTCCAGTCGTGCGCGGCCGTCTTCGTCTTCCACCACGGGCCGGTGCGGTTCCAGGCGTGCCGGATCGAGTGGTCGGTGCGGATGTTGCCTTCGCCGTGATCGGGGAGGTTCGCGCCGGCGTTGTGCGAGCCGGGCTTCCGGGCGAACGTGCCGCCGTTCTCCGACAGGCTGGGCTCAAGCGCCTCGCGCATGCACACCAGCCACCACAGGGCGTCCGTCATCCGCTCCGGATTCGGATTCCGCTTCGGCAGGGTGAAATCCGGCGGGGCGCCGCGTGGGTGGGTGCGGGGGTTCATCACCATCAGCGGGCCTCCAGGCTCTCGACACGACGGGTGGTCTCGATCACCACGTCGGCGAGGCTGGCGTGCCACTCGCTGTGGAAGCCGCGGCCCTTGTCGATGACCGCAACACCACAGGTCAGGCACGGGTAAAGCAGGGTGCCCTCGGGCAGCGGGTGCGGGCCGATGGTGACGTCGCCGCCACTGTCGTCGTTGTTGGTTTGCACGCGGGATCTCCTAGCTCGGCAGCAATTCGACGTGCAGGAATGGCGCTGCTCGCGGGGCTTGAACGGCTACTGTTTCGTCATGGATCAGCACGAACCCGGCGGCCGTGTCATCAAGCTGGCGTCCCCGAACGGCTTCTTCTGGGAGCGCGACGGCGCCACCGTGCGGTGGACGAAGCTGCCATTCGCGGTGGCGGAGGATCGCACGCTGGCCCTGCCGCCCGGCATTCCCCGTTCGACGTGGGCGGAGCAGCATCCCATCACTGAGGCCGCAGTCAGCTTCCGCAGTTGAGTGCCGCGATGGCGTCGGCGGGCCGGTTGGTGATCAGGTAGTCGACGCCTTCGGTTCGGACCTGCTGCCAGGTCGAGGGGGAGTCGATCGTCGTGCTGTCACTCGACCACGTGGCGACCTTCAGCCCCGTCGAGTGCCAGTAGGCGACGGCGGCGGCGTCCAGGTCTGCGGCCTGCGCCTGCACGGCGTATGTGGTGACGCCCAGGCTGCGCAGGTAGGCGCCGGACCGCAGCGAGCCGTTGGCCGGGTACTCGATCGCCCAGTACTCCAGGTCCGGGTACCAGGGCCGCACGGTGGCAATCGCCGCCGGGCTGGACATGTAGATGACGCTGTCACGGGTGCTCGTCTTGTCGAGGTATTCGACCAGCTTGTCCATCTGCACGCGGTTCGGCGTGACCTTGACGTCGAGCAGCGGGCGAACGCTGGCCGCCCGTGCGGCGGTCAGGAAGTCGTAGGCGTACGGGACGCCGGCGCGCGGCTTGCCGTCGGCGAGGAACCCGGCGTAGCGAGCGTCCGCGGACCAGGGCGCGTAGGCGGCGGCACTGAGTTTGCCGAGGTCTCCGAGCCCGAGGGCGGACACCTGACCGGTGCCGTTGGTGGTGCGGTCAACGGTGGGGTCGTGCATCAGCACCGGCCAGCCCGGATAGGCGGCGGTGCCGTCACCCTTCGACCAGCGCACGTCCAGCTCCACTAGCCCGGCGCCGGCGGCGGCGGCGTTTCGGATGCCGGGGACGGTGTTCTCGGGGGCGTCGACCTTGGCAGCGTGGGACGCCACGATCGGGCAGGTGGCGGCAGCGGCGACGCCGGGGGTGGCGGGCAGCAGTGCGAGGGCAACAAAAAAGGCCGCCGAAGCGGCCGTGCGGCGAAGCATTCGATCACACGCTCTCGTAGACGACGTTCCAGTGGACGGTGTCGCCCGAGGTCGCGATGTTGCCCTGGGCGGAGGTTTTGGTCACGGGCCCGAACCGGTTGTACGGGGCGCTCATCGCCGGGGTGTGGCCGTCGCCGCGCAGCGTGTCGTAGGTGGCGCTGCTGCCGTACAGGGTGACGTTCGACAGCGTGAAAATGCGCTGGCCGGTGGCGAAGGGCATCAGGATGGCGAACCCGGACGCCGTGGTGGCGTTGATCGTGGCGTGGCCGTAGTAGTGCACCGTCTTGTTGTTCTTCTGGTACCGGCAGTAGGTGACATCGACGCTGCCCGTCGCGATCTGGGTGCCGCTGTTCGCGTTCGAGTAGAACCGCACCGACGTCGACCAGTCGACGTAGTCCGGGCTGACCGGGCAGTACCAGGTGGAGCCGTCCCACACCCGGATCAGCTTGGTGTCGGTCTCGTAGATCGGCTGACCGGTTGTCGGCGACGCTGGCCGGGTGCCGGAGGTGCACGTCACCACCGACTGCCGCATCAGATAGTTATTGACGTCGGCCGCAAGCAGGATGTCTCCATCGGCGAACGTCTTAATTCCGGAGCCCACGCGGAACCTCCGATCAGTAGGGGAGGGCGTTCTGGCCGAGGACGCCCTGCGTGGGCGAGCCGAGAATGAACCAGGGCACCTTGTCGGTGGGTGCCAGCGCGAATTTGGTGATCAGCTGCTTGCTGGACGCCGACCATTCGTGGCTGATGCCGCGGATCAGGACTTCGCGGCTGTCGACGATTGACCCGGCGGGTTGGGCGGGGGGCCTGCGGACGACGGTGATCCGGTCGCCCATGCGCCGGCCCAGCATGTGCTGGATCACTGGGATGCCAAGCGTGTCGTCGAGCGCCCCGTTCAGGGTGATCGATTCGAAGCGCATCTCGGGCCGGGAGTCTTGCCGCATGACGGCGTTGGCCCAGTTTTGCGCGGCTTCGTCGGTGGTGAGGATCAGCCCGGTTTCTTCGACGGCATAGAGCCCGTAGCGGCCGATGCTGTCGGCGTCTTGGGCGATCATGCGGTTGTCGGATCCGGCGATCCCCGCGATCACCTTGTTTTTGAGGGTGGTCCGATCCCACGACAGTTCGATCTTGTCGACCCAGGGGATCTCACCGAGATCGCGCCGCGACCCGAACGTGACCTGCGAGACCGTTGACCGGGTTTCGGCGATCACCGACCGGCGGTGCCGGAAATACGCCTTGCCGTCCGGCTGCATGTAGAAGTCGCCGATCTCCGCCTTCACGGCCTCCTGGATCAGGTCGAGAGCGGAACCACCGAACGTTGTGGCCTGCACCGTCACCGATGACTGCGCGCCCAAAACCCGCATGTCAGCGGGCCAGCCTGCCGCGTCCAGGAGCCGGATGATCCGGGACCGCAGGTTCTCGCCGGCACCGACCGCGACAGCTGCTTCTTCGAGGTGGGTGTTGAGGCGGCTGAATCCGTCGGTGGCGGAGATGGTGACCCAGCCCAATGAAGGCCCGGTCTGGTCGGGGATCCACGAGTCGACGAACCCGGAGAACACCGGGTAGGTAATCTCGTTGTGGGTGACCCGGATCCGGATGACCACACCCGGTGCGTCGTAGCCAGCCTGCTCGATGACGTACGGGTCGAGGGCGCCGTCGAGGTTGTGGAGTTTCACGGTGGCGGTGCCCGCGTTGTACTGCACCAGCGGCCCGCTGACCCTCGTCGAGGAGCGGTCAACGGTGAACGCGGCGACCCGGTCCGCGCTCGTGTAGGTGGTCAGCGCCTCAGCGCCGGCAGCACCGAGCAGGTTGGTGCCGAGGGCACCCTGCTCGGTGCTGCCAACGATGAACACGGTCGGGTCGACCGTGGATCCGCCCAGGTAGCCGATGTCGACGGAAACCCTCACCGACGGCACCTACTTCCGCCAGGTCGTCCCGGACCCACTCTCGTAGGCTTTGATCGCCGCGACGATCTCCTTACCGACCTGCGCGGGGTGCGCGCCGACCGGCACCGAGACGTTGATGTGGTAGGTGTTGCCGCCGAGATGGTGGCCGACCGGCTCCGGTCGGCCGGTGCCGTTGTGCGCGAGACTGAGCCCGGTCGGCAGCCGGCCGCCGGAGTCGTAGGAGCCGAACGGCAGGTGTTGGATGAGCCCGCCCGCGCGCAGGGCCAGGTTCTTCGGCAGCAGCTTGCCGGTCTTCGCCGCCCAGTGGTTGTGGGCGTTACCGCCGTCAAAGTTGTGCTGATTCCACACCGCGCCGCGGTAGGTGTGTTTGCGCCCGTTGAGCAGGTTGTACTCCTGGAACGGGGTGATCAGTTCGCGGGTGATGCCCCGGAACTTGTCGAAGATGTGCTTCGCAACCGACCGGATCGGTTCCAAGTCCACGGCCCGGTCCCTGCCGTGGTAGCTGGGGTTGCCGGACAGGGTGACCGCGCCCGGCCGGAACCCGGAGATCAGCCGCAGGCCGGGGAACGTGCCCCGCAGGGCGCGCATCATGCCCGCTGACCCGCCGAACGGGCTGGCCCCGTTGCCGGGCCCGCCGCCCGCATCCGAGCCGGTGAACGAGAACCCGGACACCCGATCCACGGCCGCATCGACGAGCTTCCGGGGCGCCGCCGCCATGAGTTTGCCCCACGGCTGACCCTGGCCGGGGATCAGTCCGATCAGCTTGTTGACGACGCCCTTGATCGCACCGACCGGATCGGTGATGACGTCCTTGATCTTCTTCGCGCCGTCGAGGACATCGCTGGCCTTGCCTTTAACCTTCGCCCATAGGTCACCGAACCCATCGCCGCCGATGACACCGCCACGCGCGAACGAGCCGGACAGGGCTTTGCGGACTCCGCCGACACCGCCGGTGCGGGCGGCCTGGTTGACCCGGTCCACCCAGCCTTTGCCGACAACCCGGCCGAACTCGGGCCGCATCACCGGCTCCCCGCCGGACAGGTCGAGGACGCCGCCGGTCGGGGAGACGAACCGGTGGACGTCGCGGCCGGGCGTGTAGCCGGGCAGCACGCCGCCGGTCGCGAAGCCTTTCGGCAGGGCGATCTTCGCCAGCTCCTGGACGCCGAACACCTTGGCGACCTTGTTGTAGCCGGCGATCAGCCCGTTGTTGAGGACGGTGCCGATGACGAACCGGACCGGCGTTTTCGCGACGTTGATCAGTCGATCCCACTGCCGTTTCACCGCGTCGACGCCGGTCCGGAACGCGTTCGGCACCGACGAGGTGATCGCGTTGCGCAGCGGGGTGAGGACGTTGTCGCGGACCCGCCCCCACACGTCACCGAGGCGGGTGCGGAGTTCGGCGAACCGTGCCGCCGCCTTGTCCCGGCCGGACGCGAACGCGTTCGGGATGGTCGTGGTGATGGCGTTGCGCAACGGGGTGAACGTGTTGTCGCGGATCCGCGCCCACGTGTTCGACAGCCGGTCGCGGGCCTCACCGAACCGGGCGGAGATGCGGTCGCGGCCGTCGCGGAACGCGTTCGGCACCGACGACGTGACCGCCGTGCGCAGCGGCGTGAACACCTTGTCGCGGATGGTTGCCCATCCGGCGACCAGGTTGCGCACCGCCGTGCCGAACATGTTCCCGACAACCTGGCCCAGACCTTTGATCGTGTTGATCCAGCCGAGGACGTCGTCGATCCAGCCGGACACGGTGGTCACCCACGTCGCCACCGACGGAATCGCCACCGACACCAAGAACTTGACGAAGTCGCCGACGCCAGCCACCCAGTCCCGGATGGCCTGCTGGTTCTTCGGGTCCCGCAGCCAGGTCAAAACGACCCGCAGCACGTCTTCGACACCGCCGAGGAACCCGTCGCCGGTCTGCTTCGACTGCGGGAAGAAGATCCGGAAGATCTCCCCGGCAATCTTCACGACAAGCCCGCCAATGGAGAAGATCTGCCGCAGCGTCGCCGCAGCATCCCGCATGAACGTGTCGAGTTTGCCGGTCTGGTCCGCCGACCGAATCCACGCCGAGAACTTGTCGAAGATCCCGCCGATCAGCTCCCCGAGCACTCGCAGCACGGGGGTGGAGGCGGCACCGATCCGGCCGAACGCGTCGACCAGGCCAGGAATCGACTTCCCGATCCGGCCGATCATGTCCCCGAACCCGGCGACAGCGGTCTTGACGTTGGCGATGAAGTCGGTGCGACCCAGCGCCCGGAACAGGCCGTCGCCGACCTTGTTGAACTCCGTCGCCAGGTTGCCGAGCATCGGCCTCAGGGCGGGCAGCCACTTGCCGGCCAGATCCTTGACCTGGGTGGCGACGCCTTCCAGCAGCCGGTCCTGAACGAACCGGCGCAACTCGCCGAACGGGCCGCGCAGCCCATCCAAAGTGCGCACCAGCTCGCGGGCGTTCGGCGACAGCTCCGCCATCTGCTGGTTCAGCTTTTGCATCGCGCTGCCGCCGGCCGTGCCCGCCTGCGTGGACGCCTGAGCGAGGGCACGCTGCGCCGACACGACCGCCTGCGAGGCCTGCGCCAGCTGGTAGGCGCCCTGCCGCTGCTGAGATTCCCGTGCCGCCCGCGCATCCGCGAGGGCCCGTTCCGCCGCTGCGACCTTCTGCTGCGAGTCCAGACGCGACTCGTCGGCGTCCCGCTCCGCACGCCGCAACTGGGTCTGCGCATCCGACACGCCACGGCGGGCGTCAGCGATCCGCTCGTCGGCTTCGGCGATCCGGTTCCGGGCGTCCACCACCTGGTCGGAGCCGTTGACGCCCTTCTTCGCGGCGTCGGCCTGCTCGTCGGCGAGCCGCTTCCCACGGGTTTGCAGGTCTTTGAGCTGCTGTACCTGCCGGTCGTAGGTGATCTGGGCTTGCCGTTTCTGCTCGGCGGTGGCCTTCGGGTCGGCCATCACCTTCTGCAGCTCGCGTTCGGCCTCAACCACGTCAAGGCGGGCCTGCTGCTGATCCAGCGAGTTGTTCTTGACTGCGCTGGCAAGGTCTTCGAGGTTGCGGCGGGCATCCTCTTGCGCCCTGGTCAGATCCTCACGGACCTGCAAGGCGTCCTGTTCCGCGTCGGTGAGGGCGCGCTGGGCGTCCCGGACCCGCTGGTTGGCGTCGACGATCCGCTGCTGCGCATCCTGCGCGGCCCGTGCGGAGTCGCGGCGGGCCTGCCCGACCGCCCGTTCGGCGTCGGTGATCTGCTGCGCGGCCCGCTTCGCCGCCTCAGCGACGGTGGCCTGCGTGTTCTTCTGCGCTGCCAGGGCAGACCGGACCTGATCGGACGCGTTCTTGATCGCGTTCTGGGCACCCGCGAAAGACACCGCCGACTTCGCTGCCTCGTCCTGGGCGGCCGACATCGACGTCAGCGCGCCGCCGATGCCACCCAGCCCGAACTTGAACACGGCCGCCGCCGCCGCACCGCCGAACAGGGCGCTGACGAACCCACCCATCAGCCCGCCTGCCGCCAGCAGCACCGGGGCGAGCGCCACAAACGCGGCCCCCAGCCCGACCGTCGCCGCCGCACCGGCCAGCAGCGCAGCCGCCAACGCACCGAGCAGCAGATTCAGGCCGCCCGTGCCGGCGGTCATCGCCGTGGTCGCGGCAGCCGCCCCGATCAGCGACGTGCTGATCTGCCCGCCCGCTTTCATCGCGCCGTCGGAGAGGTTTTGGAAGAAGCTTCCGGCCGTCGACGACACCCCGCCGAACGCCTTCGCCAGCACGCCGGTCATCCCGGACGCGAACGTCGACACGGTGCGTGACGCCCGGTCGGTGTCAACTTCGACTTCGACCTCAGCGGTGGTTCCGTCGAGCTTGTCGGCGGCGGCGGTGATCTGCGCGAGTTTCGCCAGGGCAGCGGCGGTGTCGGTGCGGACCTGAATGTCGGGGCTGTTCGCGGACAGCTCGGTCAGCTTGCCTTGCAGGGTGCGGACCTCGGCGAGGGCGGCAGCCGCGTCCACGTCCACGCCGATGGTCTTGCCTGCGAGGGCCCGCAGCTGGGCTTGCAGGTCCCGGAGCTGCTGTTCGGCGGCGTTCTTCGCGACGCCGACGTTGATGGGCGGCAACGACTTCGCGGCCTGCTGCAGCTGCTTGCGGAACCCGCCGGCGAACGTGCCCGCCGACTCCTCGCCCTGCTTGCGGGTGCGGGGCTTCGACGGTGCGAGTGGCGCGTCTTTCGTCCGTTCTTTGACCCGTTCGGTGAATGCGTCCGCGAATTCGTCCGCCACGCTTTTGCCCATGCCGTTGGCGGCCTTTTCCAGGGACGCGCCGAGCGACTTCGCGAGCGAGGTGCCGAGCGTCTTGCCGAGACTGGTGCCTGCCTTGACGAGGTCGCCGCCCAGTTCGCGTTCGGTGTCCTTGCGGAACCCGTCCGTTTCGGGGCGAATGCGAATGAAGGCTTGAGCGAGAGGGGTGCCCATGCCGGCTCACCCCCTGGGTCAGTCGGCGGGCCGCATGAACTCCCGGTTCAACCGCTCATCCAGGTCGACGCTGCTGCCGCCGAGCGGTGAGTGCAGGTGGTCGTCGAAGTCGGCCAGCGCCTGCATCCGGTCTTTGCCGTCCGCCATGATCAGCGACTGCAAGCGCTGCTGCTTGAGGTAGGCGTAGACGATGTTGCACAGACGGCGCGGGCTCAGCCCGCCAAGCGGGCCATCATCTGCTCCGCCGGCTCCAGGCCGTCGCCGTGACCACCCACCAGCCGCAAGGTCGAGGGCACCTTCGAGCTCGCCGAGGTTGACGGCGGCCCAGCCGAGGAGACGGCGGGCCGCCGGGTAGGGCGCGCCGTCACCTTCTCGATCGCCTTGCCGACCACTTCGAGCAGGTCGTCTTCGTCGGCGGCGGTCTCGTCGGCGTGGTCCCCGAACCGCTCCCAGTCCTCCTCGACGATGCACATCTTCAGCAGCTTGTACATCGCGGCGAGGGTTTTCATGCCGCCGGTCTCGTCGCCGTTGTCGGCCATTGCCGCGAACCGCAGCAGCGGCATCTTGCCGATTTTGTCGCGGAGCCGGAAATGCTGGCCGAGGAATTCGATGCGGTTGTCGTCGACGAGTTCGATGCCGGCGACTTCGGCTTGCAGTTCGTGGATGGCGTCAGCCACGGTTCACCTCCGGTGTCCAGTCGTCGGGCAGTGCCGGGTCGGTGGCTTCCCAGTCCGGGTGGTCGGCGTGTAGGGAAGGCCGGAAGTCGACAATGTTGACGATGCCGCCGGTGGTCTCGTACGGGCCGTACACGAAATGCCCGTGGTTGGCCCGGTTGAGGTCGGCGAAGGCGTACGCGCCCTCCAGTGTCGGGTAGCGGAAGCCGGCGCAGTTGTAGGGATGCACCTCGTCGCGGCGGTTTTGCGTGCGCAGGATCCGCGCGACCTCGGCGCGGGTGAGTTTCTCGGGCTGGCCGTAGCGGTCCCGCATCTGTTCACCCGTCGGGGGCATGGTGTCCACGTCAGCCACGGGTCGGCCCAGCAAACTCGTGCGCATACGGGTCGCCCGCAGAATCGGGTTCGAACTTGAAGTTGACTGGGAGGCCCGCGTTTTCGGCACCCTTGCGCCGGGGGGTCGTAATGGAGCCGATCTGGTATGCCTGCTGCGCGATGATTCGTTCGGTCTGGTCCGTCGACTCCCAGCCGATCATGCAGCGAATCTCCTGGCCCGGCTGCGGCAATTTGAAGGTGGTCCGCAGCGTCGCCCCGGAACCCGACGTGGTCAGGGTGCCGCCGTTGAACACGCGCCGCATGTTCGTGGCGTGGATCTGCAGCAGCTCGAATTCCATGCCCACCGAACGGGACGTCGTCACATTCGCGATGGCTTCCAGGTATTCGGCGACCTCCACCTCCTCGGTGTTGATTTCCACCGAGAAGTCGTGGCCTTCGCGGGTGACGCCGAGCATGTTCCAGTTGCCCGGCCATGCGTCGGTGAAGATGCCGCCCGCGACGGTGTGAACGGGGAGGCTGCCGCCCAGGGCGCTATACAGCAGCGTTCCCGCGCCGAACGACAACGCGTTTTTCGGAACCACAAAGGTTGCCATGGGGGTCCTTTCCTGGGCGCTGCGCCCGGATGCGGGGAAAGAAAAAGCCGCCGGGCGCTACGCCAGGCGGCCGTGAAGTGCGAAGTTCGGGTGCGAAGTAGTGCGAAGACGTGCGAAGTTGGCCCCGCTACGCTGGGCAGGTGAGCTTCTGGGGAAGTGCAGGCGACGGAGCTGTGGCCACAATCAGCGGCGATACGGTCGAAGTTGACGTTGCCGTTAATGACGACGACCAGATCCGGATCGCCGCATGGTCCGAAGACCTGAAACGGGACGTCGAAATGGTGTTCACGCCAGCCGAGGCGGCCAAGGTTCGGGATCAGCTCACCGCCGCGATTACAGAGGGCCGCTGGCTTGCCTGAGTTACACCGCCCGCAGGAACAGGTCGGCTGAAACCAGGTATCGGGCGACCGGTCCGTCCGGGGTGTACAGCGGTGCGGTCACGTTGTCGGCGACCAGCAGCGAACCGCCCGGCCCGTCGCGCCCATCGAGGTCTTCGAGCTCGTTCGCCAGGGCCACTGCAGCGTCGGAGGCGGCTTGCCGGGTGCGCCCGTAGACCAGCCACGACAGCGACGCCCGCTGGTCCGGGTTCTCCGCCGACAGGGCAGGCGAGCCGCCGGTCAGCTGGATTTCGGCGTAGGCGGTGTAGTCGCCGTGCGGCGGGTTCAGGAACGCACCCTTTTCGAGCGGGTTGCCGACGCCGACGAGAGTGTCGGATCGGGAGTTCGTCCACGTGCGGGCAATCTGCTCGGCGTCGACGAAGACGGGCACCGCGGCCTCCTACTGGTCGCGGATGGCCTCGATTGACGGCCGAATAAAGGGTTGGGCTTCCGTGCCCGGATGGTTCACGGTCTTCCCGAAAACGTTCCCGTGCTCGTCGCGCAGCGGGTAGTCGCCCTTGGATTCGATGGTGTGCGGCCTAGTGCCAAATTCCACGTCGAGCGGATAAGGGTGCCCGTCCGGGGTCTCCGCCGTCGGGCCGACATCCACGAACTGGCCTTCACTGTCGCGGCCGTGCCGCCGGGTGATGCTGTCCCGCATGTAGCCGGCCGGGCGGCCGTGCGATCCGTCCGGCGAGACCGGGGCACGCTCCTTCTGCGCCTCCTGGGCCCGCCGCGCCTTAGCGTCCAGGTCGCGGCCGACCGGACCGTTCTGCGAGTTCAGCAGCCGATCCAGCTCCCGCTGGTTCCAACGGAACGCGGCCATCAGGGCAGGTGGTCGTAGTTGAACGCCTGCAACTGCGCGACGGTGGAATCTTTGGCGGTCTGCTCGTCCATGCCCCGGCCGATCGCGTACGCCACCCAGTCGGCTTTCTTCGCGTCCGAGCCGGGCGGCTCCGGCGTGTTGGTCTGTTCGGTGGCCTGCTCGGCGACCGTGTCCGGGCCGGGGTTCGCGACGTCCTGCACTCCGTCGACCGGCTCGGCGACCTCGAAGACGGGCTCGCGGGTGGCCATCTGGTCGCGGGTCATGTCGTCGATCTCCGCCTGGTCGACGCCCTGCCCCAGCCAGTACGACTCCCAGTCGGCGCGTTTGGCGTTCCCGGCCGGGCGGGGGATGACGTGGACGTTCGCGGGCAGCACGTCCCGGCCAACCACGAGTCCGAGGTTCTCGACGGCGGACGCGTGCACGTCGTCGCCGGGGTTGTAGGCGCGGACCCCGTTCGGGCCCAGGATCACGGTGAGCGCGGTGTACTCGGCGTTCGGTCGCATCAGGCACCCACCACGTGATAAAGCACCTCGGATGCGGTCCCGTTGATCGCTACAGCGACCCGGTTGTTGGCATCCGCGTAGGTCACCGGCACCCGGATAGCCGCCGCCGCACCTGCCGCGATCGTGACGACGCGGGGGCTCACGGCGAGACCGTCGAAGGTGGCGCCGACGGTGAACGTCATCGTGTGCGAGCCCGCCCCCGTGTTCCGGGCGATGATCAGCGCACCAGCCGGGACGGTGTCGGCGCTCGCGGTGCCGGTGCGCTGGGTGAGGACGGTGCCGGCGCTGGTGGGCGCCTCACCGGAGTAGTCAGCCACGAGGCCTCCCGAGTTAGATGTAGTCGCCCCACGGCACGGCCGGAGGGAATGAGTAGGCAGGTGCAACGTCGATGCCGTACGGCTCTTCGTCTTCGGCGATCTCGGTCTGTAGCCGAGTCAGGTCGGTGTCGGCGCGGGCATCCAGGGCAGCAGCGAACGCGAGAGCGTTCTGGCCGCTGCGGTCGTCGCCGTAGGCGCGGAGGATCGACGCCGCAGCACGCCGTGCGGCGATTGCCGACGCCAGGGCGTGCAGGGCGTCCGGCACGGTTCCGGCCAGCGCGGCGACCTCGGCAACCGCATCGTCGATGTGGCGTTGGGCCACCTGGCCGGTCGGGTTGGTGTGGTCGTCGAACGTGCCGCGTTCGGTGGCGCTGCCCGGCGTGGTCTGGTCGACGGTGAGCCGCGGAATGTACGCGGCCACCCGCGACAGGCCGGGCGTCCAGGTGGGCCCGCCCGCTGCCGGTCGGGGGGTGACCCAGAAGACGGCGTCCTCGGCACCCGCCCCGGTGCCGGTGGCCGTCCAGGACAGCACCCACTTGCCGGCCTGAGTGAACGTGATCGGCTCGCTGGTGAGGCGGCGGCTGGCCACGCCCGTGACCGGGTCGGTGGACACCACTCCGGCGGTGACGGCGAGCGGGGCCGAGGTGCCGTCCGGCCGGTGCAGGGTCGCGGTGCCAGCGGTGTCGCCGGCAGCGGGGGACACGTCTAGGTAGGGGACGTCGATGTCGCCGACCCCGAGGTCGGAGAGGCCTACATCGGTCACGGCACCTCCTCTACGGGGTGGTCCGTCCGGTGGCGAGGTTGGCGCGGGCCGAGCCGGTTCGCAGCCGTCCGGGGATCACGAGCAGCCCGGTGCGGACGGTGACACCGGGGATCGTCGCGACCGCATGGACAGTGCCCGGTGCGGCGGTGGCGTCCGCTTGCCCACTCACTGCCGGGGTGGCGATGGCGACAACCCCGTGCACGGTGGTCAGCGTGACGACCGTGGCGGTGGAGACTGCCGGAACGGGGATCGCTGCGGTGGCCGTGACCGTCGCCGGCTGGACGGTGGCGTTGCCCGCCGCTTGCACTGCCGGGGTCGGGATGCTGGCGCTCGCCGCGACGGTCGCCGGCGTGACCGTGGCTCCGGCCGTGACCGCTGGGGCCGGGATTGCTGCGACGGCACCCACCGTGGCGGGGGAGCGGGTGGCGCTGGCCCCGGCCTGGACGGTGGGTGCGGGGACCGCGGCAACCGCGGCAACCGTGCCGGGTGTTGCCGTGGCCGACTGCGCAGCCGTGACCGTCGGCGTGGGGATGGAGGCGGTCGCCTGGACGGTGCCTGGGGTGACGTCGTCGAACCAGTCCACCGGCTCGGGTTCGACCAGGCCGGCCATGAGCGTGCTGGGTGGCGCGCCCATGTCGGTGAGAAGGTTGATGGTGGCCTGCTGCAACGGCTGGCTGACGTTGTTGCTGCCGACCTGCCACGTGTTGCTGTCGTCGAGCGCGAGCGCGTAATTGACCGTTCCCGCACTGAAGACCAGGCCACCTGCGCCGCCGGGATACACGACCAGCCGATGTGTTGCCGTCCCGGACTGGTCGTAGACATCGCCCGCATCGACCAACAACTGCCCGAACGCCACCGAGTAGGTCACGTCGCTGCAGTACCGGGCGCGCGGGTGAGCGGGTGCCATGAAGTTGGCCGCCGTGGTGCTCACGCCGAGCGGACCCCAGCAGTTCCACTCAAATCCGAGCACCTCAGCGGGGCTGCTCCACGAACCGCTGGACAGTTCGGCCACCGAGGTGTGCCGCCAGAACGGCTGCGACGTGTACCCGCCCGCGACCGGTGCGACCAGGCTCTTAAAGTTCGGGCCGTTCACGACAAAAATGGTGCCCAAAAGCGTGTTCTCGGGCGCGTTGCCGCCCTTGCCCGCGCCGTCCGGGTCACGCCACGCACCGGTCCACTCCGGTCGCGTGCTGCCACGCCCTTGAATGGTCGACTTCTGGCATTCCTGCACGCGCGGCCTGCCCTGGCTGTCCGGCACTGTGCCGACGGTCCGCCAGAACACGTCGTTGCCGCTGCTGAAAAACAGCGAGACGCCGGCGTCACGCGCGGCTTCCCACCCGGAGCGCATGTGATCGCTCCAGTACTCGTTGTGCCCGACCGCGACAGCCACCGAAGCCCCGCCGTGCGTGCTGCCGTTGCCGCGCAGGTGCAGGCCGGTAGCGTCTCCGCTCGCGTCGATGCAGCCGTAGTACTTGACGTCGTGCCCGTTCCGCTCCAAGAAGCGGATCATCGGGTATTCGCTGGTGAACAGGTTCGACCAGCGCACCTGCCCGTAGCTGCGCCCAGCATCTGCGGCACCCCGGTTGACCGTCGGCCGGTTCCAGCTGACAAACCGCGCGCAGTCGGAGTTGTACTGATCGACCAGCGTGCCCGTATACAAGCTGTTGCCTGCGTACTGGCCGCTGCCGAGCCCGCCCCACGCGTTGTACGCCAACCAGGTCGAATCGCTCGGCATCAACATCAGGTCCGCAGACCTAGCGTCGTCGCGGACGATGAACGTCACGTGCGAGACGCCGCCGCCAGCACGGGTGAGCTTCAGGACGAAGATGCCGCTCGGCACCCACGCGGGGGGAGTCCAGGTCAGCGTGGTCGCCCACGCCGTGCAGTCAGCGGAGATCAGCGTCGTGCTGGGGTCCACGTCCGCCGGGGCCGGCTGAGCCTGGCTCGCGGCGAGCTGGCCGGACGTCGGGGTTACCGTGCCGTACGACCGTGCGCCGTCGCCGTTGTACCAGCCGAGCCGGAACACCTCCGCCGACCAGGCCGCGCTGACCGAGCCGATCTTGAAGTTGGCGGTCTCGCCGACGTTGACCGACAGGCCGTCGCAGAAGCCTTGCAAATCCGGGTGCCCGCCCAGGTTCGGCGAGGTGAGATCCCAGGTCGCGCGAGCGGTTCCGGGCAGCAGGTTTTCGGCCGCCACGATCGTCGGCCCGTACGCCACCACCACATCGGCGGTCGCCGACCCGCCGTGTGTCGCCGACACGGTGGCCCGGATTGTTGCTGTGCCCGAACCGGCAGGTGCCGTGTACGTCGGCGTGCTCGTGTTCTCGTTCGTCAGCGACCCTACGCCGGAGATGATCTGCCACGACCAGCCCGAGATTGTCTGCCCGGACGGTGCGGTAGCCGGGACGTCGAGGAGCACACCCTGACCGGCGATCACCGGACGCGCCAGGCCTGCGCCGACCGTGGGCGGGACACCGCCGACAGCGGGGGACGGGATGCTGGCGACCGCCTGCACTGTGGCGGGGGAGACGCTGCCTGAACCCGTGGTCGTGAACCCAACCGGGTTGCTCCACGCCGACCGGTTGCCTGCCGCATCCAGCGACCGCACCCGCACCGTGTAGCTGGACGACGCGGTCAGACCGGTCGCCTGGATAGAAGTGCTCGCCGTCGAGAGCGTCCGCGACTGGCCTGCCGTCGGGGTGGGGATCGACGCCACTGCGGCGACCGTCACCGGGCTGCGGGATGCCCCGGCCCGGACAGTCGGTGCCGGAATCGATGCGACGGCTGTGACGGTGGCCGGGCTGCGGGTGGCGTTCCCGGTGGTGGACACCGTCGGCGTCGGAATCGACGCCGTGGCAGCCACCGTCGCCGGCGCCACCGCTGCGGTAAACGCGACCGTGGCCGAGTAGGCGGACCAGTTGCCAGCGGCATCGCGCGCCCGGATCCGAATCGTGTACGAGCCACCCGGCGTCAGCCCGGTGACCTGTGTGCTGGTGACGTTGCCTACCGGAACAGTCCAGGTCGCCACGAGCCGCCCGCCCTCCGGTTCAGCCGGTCAGCCAGACGCGAGGCGGCCAGGCCCAGGTGCCCTCGTCGTCGCCGTTGCGGCGCGACGTGGCCCAGTAGGTGTCGTTGCCGTCGAGGGTCACCTGCAGATTTGAGGTGCCACCCTCCGAATCAAAGACGCGCACGATCGTCGCCGGGAATACCTGGCCCGCTTCGGCCGAGTTGCCGACATGCGCTTGGAAGCCCGTGCTCCCGGCGCCCTCGGATGCTCGCTTCTCGGCGAAGTCGGCGCGGCACCGGTTGATCGCGTCGGCGTCGGCGGCGTTGAGCTTGTAGTGCACGATGCGGCCGATGGACGGCTTCATGCTGTTCTCCTTGCTTGACGAAGATGGTGCGGGCTACGGTCCGGTGACCTCGATCTCGTAGCCGGTCGCCACGGGCCGCCCTCCCGCTGATCAGCTTCCGGGATAGCGGCCGTCGAGAAAGGCCCACCTGTCGCCGCCGATATGCACGTAAGCGACCGGGCGCTGTTTCGCTCGACGGTCCTTCTTCGCTGCTCGTCGCCGTTGCGCTGGGGTCAGCCGCCACGGGCCGCCGTAAATGTGAACGCGCTGCTCAGTGGTCATGGCCCGGTGACCTCAATCTCGTAGCCGGTCGGCTCGCCCGTCGAAGCCGTCCACGACAGGTCGACGGTGGTCGCACCGACAGCCGTGACTTGCAGCCCGGTCGGTACCGACGGCGGGGTGGTGTCGCCGGCCGGAACGGTGATCGACCAGACCGCCCACTCACGGGACGAGCTCGCCCCGAACGTGCCCGCCGGAGTCAGCGTGGTGGAGCCGTACGCGTCGACGTAGGCGAGGGTCATGTACGCGCCGTCGGTGACCGTGTCACCCGGCACCGTCGCATCCACATCCTCAACGGCGGGGGTCGTCCACGTCGTGTTGTGGGCCGGGGTGGTGTCGTTGTTCGCGACCACACCGGAGATCGCCGCGAACACCGACTGGCCGACCGTGATTCCCGACAGGGTGGGCGCGGTAGTCGTGCCGGCCGCTGACGTGCCGACACCCCAGGAGCTTCCGCTAGGGAACTCGTAGACCACCCAGGCCAGCGGGTAGTTGCCGTTCGAGCGGGTCACCACCACTGACGACTCGCCAGCCGTTGCCGTCCTGGTCGCCACGCTCAGCTCGGTGTTGTTGACCGGCTGCAGGCGCTCCGTCCACGCGCCCGGCCACGACTGCACGATCGGGCCGCCCGACACGACCACCAGCAGACTGCCCGCCGTAGCCGGGGTGAAGCTGATCGTTGCGTCGGCGACGCCAGCAGTCCTTGCCGAGGTGCCCGCAGTCCGGTTGATCCAGGCGGGCATCGGCTACGCCGGCGTCACGTCGAGCTCGTACAGGCCAGTCGCCTGCGGAACCACGGACAGGTTCCCGTTGTTGGGGCTGACCGCAGTGATGAAATCGAACAGCGCGATCAGCGGATCCGCGTACGGGGCGGTGATCGGGTCCGCGTACAGCTGCATCGCCATCGCACCGGTTAGCGTCACACCCGCCACTACCAGGTCGTTCGTCCAGTCGTAGCGCACCGAACCCGTCGTGCCCTCCGCCAGGGTTGGCACTACAGACGTGCCGCCAGCGGCAGCGGCCGACAGCAGCACGCCGCCCGCAGGCCAGTTCGTGCCGGTGACCTCGTTGGTCGCCGAATACGACGGGGACGTGGCTGAGAAGTTAGGCGTGAGACTGTCGCTGTACAGGGCCACCTTCCAGGTGGCGAGGGTGTGATCGAGACCGCCGGTGCCAGTCCACGCCTGCTGGCGCAGCTGCCGGACGAACGTGTCCACGTACAGGCCGGACGCGGTGATCGCCATTACCGCTCACCACCCTCTGCGCTAGTGGTCGGCTGGGTGGCGGTCAGTGCGCCGTCGCGGATACGGCGCAGCACCCGGAACCCGTCGGCGTCCACGCCGTGCTCTTCGTGGGTGGGCGGAACCGGCCGGGCCTCCGACGAGATCCGGCGGGCCTCGAACACGGCCTCCAGGTAGGCGCGCTCCGTCGCCTCGGACGGGTTCCGGCGCCGTTCCTCGTCGGCGAGCACCACGCGCTCGGCGGCAGCCACGCGTTCGGCTGGCGCACCGGCCCGAATGGCATCCACAGCCCGGTACGGGAAATGCCCGTCCTGGTCGCCGATCACACGGTCGGCTTCGAGCCGGGCAACCTGTGCTCGCGCCTCCGCGAGCTCATCCTTCTTACTCACGGGGAGCCTTCCAACGGATCGTTTCGGGTCGGACGATCGCATCCACGCGATCATTGGACGTGTTGTGTTCGACGTGCGTCACCGTGCCCGACTCGTCCGTCGTGGCCTTCCACGGCACCCCGGTCTCCGGGTGCTGGCGGCCCTCGCGGACGGTGCTGCCGGACCGGCGGGAGATGATTCCGATGCCGAGGAGCCGGTCTCTGTACTGGTTAGACACGGATATTCCTTCCGCGCTGAAACGCATCCGACCCGGCCGCGTTCGCGAATTTGCCGCGCTGCCACAGCGAGGCCAGTGGTGCCGGACCGTACGAGCGACTGCGGCCGGGGCCGTCGTTCCGTGCCACCAGGTCAGCCCAGCCGATCCGGCCTGACCGAAGGAGGTCGAGTCGGGCGGGCCCCATGATGCGCAGCTGGTCGGCGTGCGGCAGGTCGGCGAACCGGGCTTCGGCGTCCGGGATCCCACCGGCGGTGCGGGTCCGCCACATCGGCAGTCGCACGCAGTTACACCCAGGGCAGCCGGGCCAGCCCGGATCACGCAAAGCATGCCGGGTACCGTGCATCGCCCAGCAGCCGGAACAGCTGGTGGCATCCAGCCGCCCGACCCAGATCCAGCCGGGTGCCTCATCCGCCTCATGCATCAGATGGGGGGCCTGCCCGTCCGGGCGCACCGTCGCCACACCGACCGCGCGATGACGGCCGCCCGTGAACGCCGACGTAATGCGGCTCAGCGGGTGCGGTGCGCCAGCGAACGCAGCGTTGAGCAGGTTGGTCGCGCGGGCTTCGATACCGGCGTGGATCTGCGTGAGCCGGTCGGTGCTGCCTGCCACGGTCACCTCCGAAGCGAAGATGAGGGCCGGCCGCCCACCCCGAAACGACCGGCCCAGTCGGTCAGGACTGCTTCGCGAGCTTCTGCAGGTCCGGCTTCTCCTGCTTTACGAGCTCGTCGTAGTCGTAGCCCTTGGCCGCGAGGTACTCGACCCACACGTCCTTGCTGGCCCGGCCGTCCGGCTCCGCACCGCCCTCGGGCAGCCTTGCCCGTGCGGCGGCACGCTTCGCCTCAACCGCCGACGCATCCGATGCGGTACGCGGCGACTCCGCGGCCTTATCGACAGCGCCCTCCGCAGTGACGACCTCGGCGACCCGCTCGCCGGCTTGAAGGGCTGGGTCCCGGCGGGGCTCCTCGGGCTTCTCGCCCGCAAGCACCTCGGTCGTCACCGAGTCCAGACCGCGTGCCGGGTCCTGCTCGACCGCAGCGTTCGGGGCGATCGGCGCCTCGTCGGTGTCGGCAACGAACCCGCCGTCGATGAGGAACTTCAGTCGCTCCGCATCCACCCCGTCGGGCAGGAACGCACCCTTGTACAGCAGGTGCGTGGCCTTCACCCCCGAATGGTCGGTGACGGGTACGTGTGCGCACTCGGCGATCACCTGATACTGGCTCATCAGGCGGTCCCGGTGCCGGTCAGCTGCACACCCGCGAGCGGGTCGGTGATGACCGGGACGGTGATACGCCGCCCCCACATGTGCCACACGTCGCGTTCCGGCACCCGCCGGGTCTGCACCTGGATGCCGTTCTCGCCGGTGGCGTAGCCGGGGTCAAGGTTGTCCTCGTCCGCCATCCCGCCAACGGCGCGGCTGTCGAACACGAACGGAACATCGGCGCCGCCGGGCATGTTCGCGAGCGGGGTCTTCAGCACCTTGAGGCCCGCGATGGTTTCAATGACCCCGCCGTACACCGGGTTGTCGGTGGTCTCCCTGCGCCGCAGAGTGGCGATCTTGTCGTCGCTTGCGAGGTAGGCGTACTTCGCGTCGGTGATCAGGATCGTGTCTGCGCGGTAGCCCATCTCCCGGCCGGCGATCCTGGCCTTCGCCTTCTCGATGTCGAGGAGGATCTTCGGGGTGACGCCGGTCCAGTCGGACGCCGCCAGGGCGTCGGTGACCGCCGACGCGAACGCAGCGATCGCCAGCCGGTCGATCTTCTGGGTGACGGTGTTCGACAGGATTCGCAGCGCCCAGTCGACGGCGTTACCCATCGGGATGGCCCGCTTGATGCGCTCGTCGGTGAGCTCGGTCGCCTGACCCCACTTGGAGACAGCGGCGAGCGCAGCCGTCCCGGACTGGGGAAGGGCACGCGGGTACTCGGAGCCCGGCCCGACGGCGGTGACACTGCGGTTGGTGAACAGCGGCTGGTCGTTGATCTCGTACTGGACGGCACCACCCGACGTGCGGAACCGGGCGGGCAGCAGCTCATCGGCGATGAAACCGATGTCATCGAGCGCCTTCAGCCGGCGTTCGATCAGCGCCGGGTTGGCGAGGAGCCGGTTGATGGTGAGCAGGTCACCCGACAGAGTTGCCGGGGCCGGCGGATAGGTCTGGAGAGGCATCAGCCTGTCCCCTTTCGCCCTGCGTCGGGCATGAAAAAACCCCGCACGCAGGGCGCCGGGGAGAGGTCGTGATGGAAGGTGGGGCCTGTTCAGGTGCGGGGTGGGGCGGGGTGCGTCAGCACTCCATCCAGGTGACCAGTGCGCCGTCGGCGGCGGTGGTCATGGCGATGCCGATGTTGCCGAGCCCGGCCGCCGCGGAGGCGACGGTGCCGTTCGCGGCGGCGTTCACCCGCGCGGCGGCGGTGATCGCACCGGCGGCGACGGAGATGTGGACCTGGCCGCGCCCGTGGTAGGTGATGTTGGTGCCGGATCCGGCGTCGTGGGCGGCGGTGCCGACGACCGCGTTCGAGTCGGCGGCGGCGTGGGCGACGGTGCCGTTGCCGGACACCATCAGCTGGCGGCCGCCGGTGACGGCGCCGGAGGTGACGCCGGTGATGGCGTCGCCGGGCATGTACAGCGGGGCGTAGTCAGGCATCAGGCACCCGCCTTCTCGCCGAAGAGGCGCTCGTACTCGGTCTCGTCGAAGCCGCCTGTCGTGGTCGGTTCCGGGCCGCCGGCGTGCCCCGTCAGGGCGACCGGCACTTCCGCACCCGGCTTAATCCGGGCCAGCAGTCGGGCGGTGACCGCCGGGGCGTCGTCGTAGTCGCGCTCCCAGTCGGCGCGGTCGGCGACCTTGAACTTTCCGAGCCGCTGCGCCTCATCGAGGACGGCGGCCTTGGTCTTCGCCGCAGCGTCGGCCTCGGTGTCGGCGAGCTTCGCCGACATCTTCTCGACCATCGCGCCGAGCTTCTCGACCTCGGTGCGCAGGTCGGCGTTCTCGGCCTTCGCCGCCTCTACCTCCGCTTCCACGGCCGGGTCGGTGACGGGGATGTCGGCCTTCGCCTGCAGCGCTTCCAGGGCCGCGACGATCGCGGTCTCGTCGGCGGCATCGTCGAGGCCGAGCCGCGAGCGGATTTCGCTCAGATCGGTGGACACAGGGTCCTCCTCTTCCGGTTCGGTGTTGGGCTCCGGCTCGGCGGCCGGGAGATCAGTTGCCGGAACATCCGGCAGGGCGGTGGTGTCAGTCGGCACGGTTTCCGGCTCGGCGTCAGCGTCAGGCCCTGACTCGGCGGCCGGTTCGGCAGTGCGGGCCAGGGCGGCGATCCGAGGGGCCGGAGCGTTCTCCCGGCCCGCATACGCGAACACCGACAGGTCCCAGCGGTTCTTCGCCTCCGGTGCGCTCTTGGCGGCGTCCTCCTGCACCTGATGCATCAGCCCGGCCTCAACCGCCTCGGCGGCGTTGAACCAGGTTTCGTCACGCATCAAGTCCCGCCACGCCTCCGGCTTGCCGCCGGACCGGTCGGCGTAAATCTGGGCGAGAGTCGCCGACACCTTCTCCAGTTCGGCGGCCATCTTCGTCATGTCGGCGGCGTTCCCGACCGCCATCCCCCACGCGTCGTGGATCATCAGCGAGCCGTACGGCGCGACGACCCGCTTGTCACCGGCGAGGGCGATGAACGAGGCGGCGGACGCAGCGAGACTGTCCACATACGTGGTGATGGCAGCGGGATGGTTCCGCAGCGCCTGGAAGATGGCGATGGCGTCGAACACGTCCCCGCCGGGCGAGGCGATGTGAACGTCAAGCTGGTCGACGTCCAGCGCTTTGACCTCGCGGACGAAGTCCGTGGCGGACACCCCGAAGAAGCCGATCTCATCGAGGATGTGAATCTCTGCCTTGCGGGAACCCGCGGCAGCATGGATCCGATACCACGGCTGGTCGGTGGCACGCGCCATGGGCCGGGCTGTTTTTGCGCGCACCGGCACCTCCTTCAAGGGGAGGCCACCGGTGCGGTGGCGAAGTTACATGAACAGGGGGAAGAGGAAACCACGGCAGCGCATGCCGCCCGCACATTCGCCGAAACCGGCGATCGGGTACGCGGCGACGGCCTTGGCGAGGGTGGGGAACTCGGTGCCGTCCACGTCGGCGCAGGCCTCGCACCGGTTCGTGTCGTTGACCTCTACCGCCCGGTACCGGCGGGCCGGAGTCTGTTCGAGCACAGCGATCCGGCCTGCGTTCTGCGCGGCGGACAGCAGGCCACCGATGTGGTCGCCGACGAGCCCATTGCTGCTGTCGGCGAGCTCGTCGAGATGCGAACGGACGGCATCGCGAACCTCTGCCGGGTTAGCGCCGGCGTTCAGCAGTGCGGCCCGTTTCGCTCCGGCCGCGTACCCGGATGCGATCAGCGATGCAACCACGTCCGCGGTCTGCCGCGCCCTCTCTGCACCGGGCTCGTCAGGTGCGTCGATGTCGACGTCCTGGGCGGCGGCTTCGGCGATCACCTGTGCGGCGGCCTGTTTGGCTACCTTGCTGCCCTTGTCGCCGAGCGGCAGCGAGAGAGTGGCGATGACCCCTGCGGACACGGCCAGGCTGGCGAACTGGGCCAGATCACCAGAGGCAGCGGCCTCCTCGGCCTGGTCTGCGAGTTCGTCAACCATGGGCTTCGCAGTCTTGCGCCAGCCGTTGAGCAGATCGGCTTTCGCCTGCTCCCACTGCTCTTGAATCGCCGCATGGTCAGGTTCCGGGTCGGCGGCATTGAACAGCGCCATCTGACCGGGGGTGCGCCGCTGCCGGCCGCGCGGCTTACGTCCAGCAGGCAGTTCGGCCGGCCGCTCGGGCAGGTCCACGCCGGGTGCGGTCGCCTTCGGCTGCGCCATGCCGTCGCGTTCCGGGAGCCGCCACTCGCGGCGGATCCACGCTTCGAGGGCGGGATCCGCCGCGAGCCCCCCGGAGTCAAGCAGCAGTTTCAACGCGTCGGCGGTGACTTCCCGCCGCGACCCCACTCCGGACACAACGACGCGGGGGACTGGTTCGCCCTCGCCCCAGTTCCAGTCGACGATCCGGGCGGCGATCTGCCGTGTGGCGACATCCGCCACGAATTCGGCTTCGGCTTCAAGGGCGAGCAGCAGGGCGTCCACGAACACGGACCCGAGGGCACGCGACCCGTTCGGTGTCTCGCCGAGCTCGAACGCGTTCATGAGCGCCGAGGAGGCGCACTGCTGGTCGAGCCAGCGCAGGAACTCTTGTGTCGGCGGCAGCGACCCCGTGATCCCGAGGATTTTCATGACGAAGCCGGGCGGGGTCGCAGCACCGGCGGAAATACCGGCACGGGCGGCCTGCGCCACCTCAGCGGCCTCACCCATCTGCGCTTGCGTCGGGTTGGTGCCCGGCAGCGCTTCGAGGACGGGGACACCAGCGGACCAGCGGACGTTGGCGACCGCGAACGCCCGCCGAACCTCCTCCTTGATCAACCAGGAAGCGTACGAAGGGCGAAGCAGCGACGTGCCCGCCCAGTTCGAACCCTCACGGTCCCGTGCATACCAGGCCAGGTTCTTCGCCGGCATCTGCGGCGACTTCAGGTCGGCGGCCTGGTCTTGGGTGGCGCCGGTCAGCAGCCCGGTCTTCCCGTCGGTGTGAATGTGGGAGATCGTCCACTGCGGGCGCTCCCACAGCCCGGCGAGCCGCGCCCGCCCGTCGGCGATCTCCGCTTCCAACTCGAACGCCGAAAACCCGAACGGGACCATCCGGAACACCGCACGCAGATGGTCACCCCACGACACCCCGCGCAGCCGCGCCGCGCCAGGCTTGTCGTCCGTGCCTTTGATCGGCAGGCCGAGACCGTCAGCGACCGCAGCGACAACCTCCGGGCGGCAGCCCGCCGGGTCGAGCTGCCACTGGGCGCGCAGCAGGTTCAGGACCCAGCCCTGCGTGATCGAGCTGAGTTTCGGGTCGCGGCGCATCTTCGAATACACCGGCACGCTCATCGGGAACGACAGATCCGGCACGTGCTCAAGCACGTCCAGGTACAGGCTGGCGTACGAGTCGTTGCCGAGCCGGTACGGGTCGACATAGCCGCGCGTGCTGGTGGGGGCGGTCATTGCGGCCCCCGTCCCTGGCTACATCGGCGCCGAAGCCAGGTCTGCGGCCGGAGCCCCGAACGGGCTGGGCTCAGCCTGGGCGCGCCGTGGTGCTGCCGGCGACGGCTGCCATTGGGTGACGGCGACCCTGACCGCAAGCGACCCGACGTCGATGGTGTCGTCGTGGGCGGCAGCCGGGAATGAGGCGTGTTCGTTGAGGAAGTCGGTGAGCCAGTGCGGGTTACCGGACGGCAGCCACACCCGCCCGGACGACACCCAGGCGCTGTACGGCAGGGCACGGCTGAACTTGTCCTGCTCCGCCTGAATCGGGGAGATCGGGACGTGATCGTTGGTGGCTTCCCGGACTAGCGTGGTGCCGTACTGGGAGGCCTCAATGAAAACGGTGTCCAGGTTCCAGCGCTGCACCAGCGGGCGAGCCTGCGCGAAGTGCTGCTCCTCGCCGATCCGCGCCCGGACCAGGTCGAGCAGGACAAGATCGCCGGAGATGGTGCGCGCCCATGCGGCAATGACCGTGTAGTCGGCGCTTGTCCGTGTCGAGGCGGCCAGGTCGACGGTGGCGAACCGCCAGCAGTCCCGCAGGTCGAACTCGCGTCCACCGAGATGGATCCGGCTGCCGACGATGGTGTGGTACCGCCAGTGGATTCGCTTGAACAGGCCGCCTTCGGCCGGCGCCGGCCGACCTTGGTACAGCGCGGCCCACACATACGAGCCGACCGACTTCTTCACGGCATCCCAGTCGCGGTTGCCGCGCGCCGAGATCATGTACTCGCCTTTGCAGCGACCCAGCGGGTCGGTGTCCTCGTCCTCACACTGCGCGGGGATGTTGATGACTTTCCAGCGCCCACCCTTGGCCCGGTCACCTTCGTGTTGCAGCAGCCAGCCGGCGGCGTCCTCTTCATGCCAGCGGGTTTGGATCAAGCACACCTTCGCGCCGGGGCCGAGGCGAGGAACGGCGACACCCTGCCAGAACCGCTGAAAGCGTTCCCGGTAGATGGCGGACTGCGCCTGCTCAAGATCCTTGATCGGGTCGTCGATCAGGATCAGGTCCGCTGGGCGGCCGGTAACGCTGCCCGCCACGCCGGATGCGAACACCCCGCCGCGAGCGCCTTCAACCTGCCAGCGGCCCGCCGCCCGTGAATCCGCGCGCAGCCGCACCCCGAGGTCGATGGCATCGTCGGTGCCGTCGAACGTTTCGAAGTCGCGTTTGATATCGGCACCCCAGCGGCGGGCAACATCGTCGCTGTAGCTGATGATGATGATCCGCTGGTCGGGGTCGAGGTCCGCGAGCAGCCAGGTCGGGAACCGGTACGCCACCGTGGATGACTTCGCCTCCTGCGGCGGCATCGAAATCATTAACCGGTCTTCGCGGCCCTCCGCAAGATGCACCAGCGCGTCGTTGATGAGATTCAGGGCAGGCGTGCGAACGATCGTCTTGTCCAGCGCGGCAGCCATGTCCAGCGGCGACGCCCACCGGCGCCGCTGCCGGGGTTTGATCGCTTCGAGCGCCGGCTCCCACACGTCAAGGTCGTGGGAGGCGAACAGCACCATCAGGACGCCTCACCGGTGAGCGCGGTGACCGCGTCCCGCAGTGCGGGTGCCAGCGCCTCCTCCTGCTCGGGGGTGAGTTTGAGGCGGTGCGCGGCCAGCCGCAGCGCGGCAGCCAACTGCTGGGCGTGCCGGGCGGCGGCTTCACGCCGGGTTTCGTCGTCGGCTTCAACGACCTTCGCCATGGCGTTCTCTTTGTCAAACGAGACACCCATGACGGTGACAAGCTGCATCGGCGTCAGTTCGTCGATGCTGCCTTCCAGCTTTTCGAGGGCGCGCACACCAAGCCGGTGGAGTTTGCGGATCGTCTCCGCCCGCTCAACAGCGGCATCCTCGGCGGCGGCCTTGGTGGCTTTTTCTGTCTGCGAACGTTCAAAGGCGCTGTTCGCACCCGCATCTTTGGCAAGCTTCGTAACGGTGGACGGGGAGACGCCGTGCGCCCGTGCTATCTCCCGGTTGCCGAGTTGCCCGGCCTGAATGTCGGCGAGGATCGCAGCGCGCTTGTCGTCGGGGATGCGAGGCGGCACGCTAATTCACCGCCCCAGCTGTGTCGTCAGCGAGGCTGAACGGGCGGTGGCAAGTGGTTGGGTCGGGGCTCCAGCAGTTGGGCAACCACATCGGGTGCGCCAGCGAGGACGGCGACCTGTTCGCATGGCACGCCGGGCCCGGTCCCTCTAAGTGAGATCGCAGTAATGGGCTGACCGGAGTCCAACAGCTTCGCGAGCATGCGAGCTTTTTGCTTGTTCACGTAGGCAGCAAGGTGCCGCCCGGTGTGGTCATATACAGCGACGGCGTTCTTGTCGTACTCGTTGTCAGGCTCGCGGCGAAGCACGACGGTGCTGCCGGGTCGGAAGTCGCCAGTTCTGCAGGCGTCCTGGTGGTACGCCTCGCCGCGAAGCTGCGACACGAAGATGCCGATCTTCGGTAGCCGCTGGTCGCTCGGACTGACGAGGAGTCCGGTGCTGTCTTCACAGAGCCGCAGAACATCTTCACGCATCATGTCGCGGTAGGGCACCAGGTGCAGAGGCGGACGCCCGCTCGGGTGAATGAACCTGTTGGGGTCGTCTTTGGGGACGTAGGAACTTTGCGGCGGCTCGGCCGGTTCTGCGGCTGCCTGCTGCGATGGCTCGTTGTCCGGCACTGCGTTGGGGCGGCCAAGGATTCGATCGATCAAGCCCATCGCGCAAGGTTCCCAAGCGCGCGTGCCCCCTGTCGACCAGCCATTCGTGCATTTTGGCTGTGGTGGCCCGCGGGTTGGGGTGCCGCGGGCCACGTCTCAGCGGCCGGTCAGCTCTCGACGGGCTCGGTCGGGGTCTCGGAGCCGTCGGCGTCGCCGACCTGCGCGTCCGCGTCCGCGACGGCCTGCTTCAGCTCGTCGAACACGGTCTGGGCTTCCGGGTTGAGGTTGCCCTGGGCGGCGGCGAGCTGGTCGAGCTTGGCGTTGACGTCGTCCCGGAAGTCCGTGAACGCGTCCTTCAGTTCGGTGAGCTGCTCTGCGGCGGTGGCCATGATGTCCTCCAGGTTGGTGATGCCGAGAAAGGCGCGGATCCAGGTGCGCACGGTGGCCTCCTAGGCGGGGCCGGTGTGGTCTTCGACGAGCCGGCAGATCAGGGCCCGCAAATCTCGGGACAGGGCGCGCGGAGCCCAATGGGAGTTTCCGTTCACGACCAGGTGCCCGTCGCGGCACACGCCTACGGCCCGGATGCGTCCTGCGGCACCCGCCAGCCAGTCCAGCGAAAACGGCATCTCGTCCGCATCAGCTGGGTGGGTCATCGTCACCTCGCTGCCGCAGGAGTTGTTCGATGCGGTCGAGGCGGGTGCTGAGCTCGCGGTCATCGGCGGCTTCGGCGCTACCCCAACTGGTCCAGGCCTGTGTGGTGAGGCTGAGCAGGATCACGAACAGCACGCTGTCGGACCACCACAGCACGGCGGGAATGGCGAGCAGCGCACAGACGATGGTGGCGCCACGGTGGATCCACACCTTGCGACGCATCAGGCGGCTTGGGTGACCGGCGGCCGGGTGCGGGGCCTGCCGCGCTTGTTCTGCCGGGTGGCGGCTTCCGCGGCCACGACGTCGCCGTACCGGTAGTAGGGCCGGCCGCGCCAGTCCCGGTGAACCACGTCGAGGCGGCGGCGTTCCCCGGTGGCGGGGTCGCGCCAGCCCTGCGATGCCCACAGGGAGATGACGTGCGGGTCGACTTGGGCGGCGTGGGCGGCGTCTTGCCGGGACAGGTGGGCGTCGAGTCCGGCGGGCACGGTCACCTCCGGAAACGGTTGAAGCCCCGAACCACTGGGTGGCCGGGGCTTCATTTTCGTGCAGGCTAAAGCGGACGTGCGCTTCTTATATACCACGCGCGGGCACGTCAGCGGGGTACGAGCGGGCCACCTTGTTGGCGTGTCGGATCGGCGCGTCCGGGGCGAGGGCCTTCGTCCACTCCGCGTATTCCTCTGCGCGAAGGACGGCCTGGCAGTCGGGGTTGACGCATTCGACGTCACCGCCGGGCTGCTTGAACAGGGTGAGCAGGTCGCAGCGGCGGCACGGGACCCCGATGCACGGCTCGGGTCGCGGTTCGGCCTGCCCGGCGGCGGCACGCAGTGCGCCGCGCAGGTCCCGCAGTTCGGTGGCCATGTCAACGATGGCGGGATGCCGGTCGCAGATGTCTTCGATGCGGGTTCGCAGCCACAGCACCAGGTCGTCGACGCCCGGCTTCGGCAGGTGCTGGCCCACGTAGAGCGTGTCGCGGATGTCGCGCACCCATTCGGCAAGGATGACGGCGGCGGGCAGCCGGCCGATCTGGTCGTCGGGGTCGCCGCGGAACGGTTCGGCTTGGTTGCGGGGCCGCAGCCGCGTTTTCAGGTCGTGGGCGGCGGCGTTGATGGGGATTGGCCGCTCTTTGGATCCTGCGACGGAGGGCTGCCGGCTGCGGGAGTTGATGGGGGCGACACCACCCAGCGGGGCGGTCGGGTCGGCCCAGGCGGTGCCGAGGTTGACTGGGCGGCGCTGGCCGTTCTTGCCGTATTCGATGCCGGTGCGCTGGTAGGTGCGCTGGTCAACGATGGCCGGTTCGGGGTTGACGAGGTCGGCGTGCAGGTTGGCGACGTCGATCAGGATCCGGTCGAGCAGGGTGCGGTCGCCGTCGCAGACCGGTGGCCGGTGCGGCAGCCGTGGTTCGCTGTCTGGGCGGAACAGGGCGCAGAGCACACAGTCGCGGCTGTTGCCGGTGTGGTTGGTGCCGCAGCCGCCGGGCTGATCGCACGCGGCGTAGAGGTTTCCGTGGCAGGAGCAGTCGCACATCGGGGTGATCCGTTCCGGTCGCAGGTTCGGGTACCGTGCCGGTGGATCACGTGTTGGCTGGTTGGTTCTTCGTCGGGATGCGCGGCACCGGAATTGCCCTCCGGTGCCGTTCCCGTTTCAGGGGCCGAGTCGCCTGGGCGGTCGCTGGCGCTGCTGCGGGCCGCGGTTCAGGTTTACGAAGGCAGCCCGGATTGCCTCAACGTCGCCCGGTGAGATCCGGGTGCGGGCAATCGTGGTGGGCTGCCACCGCATGGCGCAGGCGCCGGTGTGCGGGCCGACGTGGGTGGGTTCGCAGTCGGCCGAGCAGTACGGGGATCCGTCGCGGGGCTCAGCGCCGCACGGGCAGATGCCGCCAGCAATCGAGTTGTCGATCCGGTCGAGAATCCCTGACACGCGTGCTGCCCTCCTCAGAAGCGGAACTCTCCGGCGGTAATGCCAGCGCAGAACGCCGTCCACTCTGCCTCGTTGAACTGGAGCGGTGCCACATCCGGGTTCTTGGAGTCGCGGATCAGGTAGTGCCCGTCGACTTTCGCGACCTCGATGCAGGTGGAGGTGCCGCAGCGGCTGGACTTACGCCAGGCGGGTTCAGTGGTCACGGGCGCAGTGTGCCATGTAGCGGCCTGGCGGCGCTGCCGTCCGATGGGGTGACGGCTTTGGCGCGGCTTTGGGGCCGGTGACAGGACGCGGCTGCCCTCAAAGCGCGAGGGCGCCCGGCCGTGGGTGGACATCACCTTGAGCGGTCCATGGCTTCCGCCGGCTCGGGCGTCCCGCCAACGGTACCGATCGGCAGCCTCCCAGGGCGCCTTAGCGGCTTCAGGAGGCTACTGCTGAGCCCTGGGATGGCATCCGGCTTTCGGGGTTCAGGTCGGCTCATTGCGGGCCACCTCTGCATCGCGGGCGCGGTAGCCGTCGGACCAGCCGAGACGGCGCATCGAGACCATCAGGAAGAGGATGCTGGCGCCGGTGTACAGCAGCTGCGTGAATTCGTCACCGAGGCCGAGGAGGTCCAGGCCGACCCGGATTGCGAGTGCGATGAGGGCGGCAATGAACCATCGGCCAGCAAGCTTCTTGGCGCGTTCGGGGGTCACCGGTGAATCCTCCCTGCGCTCGTTCCGCCCAGCATGGGTTGCACGGTTGGCCCGAGCACCATGTCGTCGCGCCATTTCCCGGCCTGCCGGATTGCTTTCACGCAGTGAGCGGTGCCGCGTGAGGTCGGATCCCACACCACAAAGTCATCCGCCTGCTCGGTCATGAACAGATTGCGGTGGAAGTTGATGTGCAGGCCGTCGACTTTCAGTGCGGCGGTGCCCAGGATCTGCTCGGCCACGTACGTCACCTTCCATGCCTGCCCGACGATCTCCTCGGCCTTCGCCAGCCTGTCCCGCCTCAGAAGCGACGTGCGGCCCCAGTAGTGGCCGAGGTAGGACCGGGAGGGGATCGCGCACCACAGGCGCACACCGAGCCGCAGAGCGGCCCGCGCAAGGCATTCGTCAAAGCCTTCAGCGAGGCCACTTATCACGACGAGCCGGGAGCCGTGCTCCAGGACCCGCTGCGCCACCCGTTCCATGCACAGGTCCATCGCCTCCACCTGCACGTCGCGCGGGGCAACGCGGAGGCTGCGGGAGCCGGTGCCCGCAAGGACGAAGTCGGCGGTCACGCATCCTCCTCGTCGGGGTCGAGCAGCCGCACGGACCCTTCGGCCAGATGCGACACCAGGTGCGCTGACGCGGCAGGCCCGAACTGCACATGCAACCCGTTGAGGATCACCCACAGATACCCGGCCGCGACAACCGCCGTCACGATCGGGTTGAGGTCCATGGCCTGCTCGAACGCGTCATCACGCCGGTCGGCGTCGTTGCTGGGGTCGGCGCAGTCCAGCATCAGCGACATGATCCGCCCGGCCACGTCGGCGTCCACCTCGCCGCCCATGCCGTCGTTCACCGCGACCCCCGCTCGGGTTCGCAGTCGGGTCCACTACCGGTGCACTCCGCGCTGTGCCAGCACCGTTCAGCGCGCCGCCACCGGTCCGGATCGGCAATCAGGTATTCGGCCGCCCACTTCGCAGCGGGGCTGTCGCTGCGGGCCGCAACACCACGCAGGACCGCGACGGCCCGCTGGTAGCCGTCCTCCTGCGAGTGTTGCAGCGCCGACAGTTGGCCCTCCCTCTCAGTGAGCGCTGCTCGTTTGGCTTCGATGGCAAGGAGTTCTGCTGTCGAATCGGCAACGACCTTGTCCCAAGGCAAGAGGGCCTCGCTCATCGCCATCCTCCCCCGTGCAAGACCAACGTCGGCCGTCCGGAGCGAGTGGTGACCACGGCCTCGTCGTCGCCGCAACGGCCGTGCTCGTCCGGTACGCCGGCGCCGAAGCGGATGATCTTGGTCCCCCAGTGGTTGCCGGTGCGGTAGATGCTCACTGAGGCTCCTCGGTCCGAGTGCCGTCCTCGGTGTACCCGCAGGCATAGCACCGCTCGATCTGCCAGCCGCCGGGCTGGACGTATCGGTGCGGGCCGGGGCATTCCTCAAGTAGGGCGTCGGCCAGGTTGCCGCGAGCCTCGACGTACATGGCGCGGGCGGTAGCGATGTTCTCGTGGTCGGCGGTCACGTCAGATCCTCCATCGCATGGTGCGATGGAATCCGGCAATCAGGGCGATGACCGCCCGACACGTCGTAGTGGTGCTCATCGGCGGGCAACGGATCGCGCTGGTCAGCGCCTTTGCGCTCGGCCTCCACGGCTTCGGCCAGCAGGGCAAGCGGACCAAGCCGGAACTCGATGTTGCCGGCGCGCAGCTCGGCATAGACGGCCTCGGCAATTCGCTCGCGCTCGCTGAGCCGAATCCAGTCGCGCTCGTCGGTAGCGGTCGAGGATGCGCGGGTGATGCCGTTGAAGATCAGGGCGTGGACGCGGCTGGCAATGCTCATCGGCTCGGTCATCGCATCCAACCCATCCCGCAATGGGGGCCGCGCAATAAGCTGGGCCATGTCCGCGAAGCAGGGCCAGCAACGACCTGATTGAGTAGTTCGCTGTTCACGGCAACCCACCCAGCGTGCGGCGAATAAATGACCTCCATGCCGTCCGGTGCCGGCGCCATGTCCCCGGCCTGGACGGTCTCGCCGTTCTCGCGCAGCTGCCACTGCCCGCCGGACAGATCGCCGTCGACCACGATGGGCATGGCCCCCATCGTTGCGGCGTGCTTCGGGTCGACCGCTTTCGCATACGTGTCCCGGAGGAACCTATGCACCTGCTCGGAGACGTGGAGTTCGCGGCGGACCGAGTCGGGCAGTCCGGCCAGCAGGTCCGAGACGACGTTGAGGATGCTGCGCTGCTCGGTCACGGCCGCTCCTTCGGCTCGCGGGGCACATCACGGAGCGACTGCACCGCCGCAGGCGCTTTCGGCCCGCGACAGCCACGCGTGCCGCAGTTCGACACCGGGCGCGGCTGCTCGACCGCTCCGCCCTCCGGAGTCCACCCCGAATACGAGGCGGTCGTGCAGTGCGCATAGTTGCTGTGACTCGCCTCCGCGCCAGGGCAGGTGTCGCCGTGCGTGCACTCGCTGGCCCCGATGTGCCGGTACAGCATGCCGGAACAGCGCAGCCGCACCGCCCGGCAATCCGGGTCAGCGGACACCCACTGCTGCTCGTAGTCCTCGGCCTGGCTGCGGCAGGTGCCTTGCTTCGCCTTCCGTGAATGCGACGTGTGGAACACTGCCGGGCCAGCGCCAGGCATCAGCAGGTTGTCGCCGTCGAAGACGATGGAATGGTGGCGGCCCGTCACCGGCTCCCCGCACGCCCAGCAGCAGCCCGGCATGATGCCCGCCAGGCGGTTGAACTCCCTCATCGCGGCGCGGGCCTCAGTGGTCTGCTCGTCGCACGGGCACGGCCAGATCAGCTTGCAGTCACAGCACACCGGGTACTGCTCGCGCAGCGGCCACCAGCGGTCGTTCGTCGCCCACGGGTAAAGGCCGTAGCCGCGCCCCTTCGCGGCAGGGTCGTTCGCCGGCCGCAGCCGCACGGCTCGTTCGCGGCCTTCCCACGTGCACGGGTCGGGGCTGCCTGCCTGCTCCCAGGCGCGCATGGTCTGCTCGTGCCAGTTCGCCTGCTCGCGTTCCTCGACGGCGACGACACGGTAGGCCTTGCGGTCCACCCAGGCAATCAGTTCGCCGACGTGCGGGATCTTGCGGTAGCGGACCCGCTCAACCTGCATCCCTCTGCGGACCTCGGTGTAGACCTCTCGAATCGCCTCCCGGTCGTAGGTGCCGGGCTCCCAGCGGCGGGTCATGCTGCCCCCTTTGGCTTGCAGTCCTCGCCGTCCTCGCAGCGCAGCACCCCGCCGACCACCGTCCAGGCGGCTTCGGCCGCCTCGCTCAGGGCAAGGTCCGGGCCGTCGAAGTGCGCACTGCCGCCTTCCTCGCTGTCCAGCACGAGCCCGCACGCAGCGACCGCAGTCCAGCAGCCGTGGGGGAACGCCGCCGGAACAAACGGAGCATCGTCGTGTTCGGTCAGGCCTTCAGCGACCGACGCCGCGTCAACCTGGGTGTCGTAGTGCGGCATCGTGTCGCCGGGCACGTACGGTGCGTCGGCCGCGTCAACCAGGTGCCAGCACGGTTGAGGGCTCTGGACGATGCCGGCGGGCAGGTCCAGGACGGTGTTCACGGTCCAGACGGGTTCGGGCATCCCCGGCAGCGGGATGTTCTCAATGGTCATGGCACTCTTTCCGGAGGGCTGGGGCAGGATGTGGGTGGGACCGGAGTGTTAGTGGCATTCCGGTCCCGTCCAGCGTTAGATCGCCATGTCGACGAAGCGCGACAGGTGCAGCTGCGCCGCCACGGTGATCGTGTCCGTCGGGCCGTTACGGTGCTTGGCCACGATGAAATCGGCCTCGCCGGCGCGCGGCGACTCCTTGTCGTAGTGGTCATCCCGGTGCAAAAGGATCACAACGTCGCTATCCTGCTCGATCGAACCAGACTCGCGTAAATCAGACAGCTGCGGGCGCTTGTCCTGGCGCTGCTCAGGCCCCCGATTCAGCTGCGACACCACGATGATCGGGCACTCGATTTCCTTGCCCAGCAGCTTCAAGCCACGGCTGAGTTCGGAGACCTCCTGCTGCCGGGACTCGGAGCGCTTCGGCGACGACATCAGCTGCAGGTAATCCACGACGAGCAGCCGCAGGCCGTGCTTCTTCTTCAAGCTCCGCGCCTTCGACCGGATCTCCGACAGGCCCATGCTCGGTGTGTCGTCCACGAAGATCGGCGCATCAGAGATCTCTGCCATGCGCTTCGCCATCCGCGCCCAGTCGTCATCCGACAGTTGCCCCGACCGGAGCACGTGCAGCGGCACCCTGGACTCGGCCGACAACAGCCGGGTCACCATCTCCACCTTCGACATCTCCAGTGTGAAGAACGCCGACGGCATGCCCGCCTGGATCGCCGCATGCCGGGCGATGTCCAAACCGACCGTGGACTTCCCGAGCCCCGGCCGCCCCGCGACGATGATGACCTGACCTGCCTGCAACCCGTTCAGCAGCCGGTCCAGATCCTTGAACCCGGTCGGCACCCCGAGCATGCTGTCGTCCTTCGACCCCGCCGATTCGATGTCGTCCATCACCGGCGTGAACACCTCACCGGCCCGAACCGTCTCCCCGGCACCGCGCTCCACCGTGATGTCGTAGACGGCCTGCTGCGCCAAGTCCACGATGTCGCCGAGCTCAACACCAGCAGCATTCGCGGACCCGTAGCCGAGCTGCGCGATCCGGATCGCCGCCTCCACCAGCCGCCGGGACACGGCCCGCTGCTGCACGATCCGCGCGTAATACCCGGCGTTCGCCGCGGTCGGCACCTGCTCGATCAGCGTGTGCAGGTAGGGCACACCGCCGATTCGCTGCAAATCACCGGAGTCATACAAGGCGGCGGCAACAGTGTTGGCGTCGGCCGGCTCGCCCCGCCCGTGAAGGGCAACGATCGTCTCGAACACCGTCTGGTGGACGGGCCGGTAGAAGTCGCCGACAGCCACGATCTCGATCACGTCGTCGATGGCCTGGGAGGCGAGCATCATCCCGCCGAGGGTGGCCTGCTCCGCCTCCATGTCGTGCGGCGGTGTCCGGTCGCTCATCGGCTGGCCTCCTGCTCGTCGGTCTCCCAATCCGGACCTGCGGTGATTGCCCGCAGTTGTTCCATCGCCGACACCGGCGGCGGGGACTGTGTCTCCAGATGCGCTCCGATCGCCGCCAGGACGTCACGGACCTGCGCGGCCCCGGCCTCCATGCGCACCTGCCGGTTCATGTCCTGCTCGAACTTCGACGGCAGCGCCAACGCCTCCGACGGCTCGTTGCGGCGCCGCTCCGCGCGGATCGCCTTAACCCCGGCGCGGACGTGGGCGGGCATCATCCGGTCTGTCGACTCCCGGTAGTGGCGCACCACCGCGGCCTTCGCGTCGTCCAGGTCGATGTCGTCGAGGGCCAGATGCCAGGCCTCCACGTCGGCGTCACCAACCCGCCGGTAGTCGAAGGTGCCGGCCAGGGTCAGCAGCAGCACCACCTCAGCTCTGTCCACGTTGCGCCTCCTCAAGGTCGCGGTACTTCCGGTAAAGGTCTTGGTTCTCGGCCACCCGCTGATCAGCGGGGGAGCGGGATTGCCGAGGTGGCGCGGCCTGCTCGGTATAGCTGACGCTTGAACCGCGGTGCGGAGAGTTGTAGGGCATGACCGCGCCGTCGGGTGTCCAGGCTCGGGTGATGCCACGTTCTTCGAGCCGGCTCTGTGCGTTGCGCATCCACGTCCGCCAAGCAGCCACCCAGTCCTTCTTGGTGTCGTCTTTGGCGCGGGCCTGCCAGTAGTCGATGAAGTTCTCGGTCTCCGACGGCAACGCCACGGACTTGGCCTTCTCGGCCGCCCACTTCCTCATGGCGTCGTCAACGGCGAAGTCGTCGGGGATGCGAGTCGCTACCTTCGCCGGGCGCTTGGCGGGCTTCCCCGACGGCTTCTCAGGCTTCGATTCGTTGGCATCGCCGAACAGATCGACCGGAGGGAGATCTGTAGGTTCTCCGGGAGTGGGAGCGGGAGTGGGATCCCAGGGCGCGGGCGCGCGCGAGCCATCGTTTGCCACCGTCTTGCTAGCGGCCTCATGGCAAGCCGATGGCAAATTGCCATCCTCGGCGTCCGATTCACCCTCATCCGTGGCCTTTTGGTGGCCCGCCCAGCGCGCGGCAGCACCACGACGCCCAGCCTCCGCGCGAGCCTCACGGGTTTCCTCGGTGGGCAGATAGTCGCCGAAATCGTGGAACAGCCAACCGCCGCTCTCGTGCTCATCCCACAGCCGGTGCTTCACCAGGAACTGCGCCGCTTCCTTGCCGGCCGGGCCGAGGAAGCGGCGCGGGAGCCCTGGCGGAACCAGGCCGGGTGTCTTGCCGCGCTTGCGTGTGTTGCGGTGCGCCCACGACCAGCACAGTGTCCATAGGCCGATTGCGACGCCCGCCATCGTGAGGTCGTCCTCATCGAGGAGCGCAACGACCTTGGGGTGGTCGTCGAACCCGTCGTCCATGCGTCCCCACGCCATCAGAGCGGCACCTCCCATGGGTCCTGATCCTTTTCCTGAGGGATCAGGACGACTTCTTTGACCTGGAAGGCTGCGCTGGGGTCATCCACAAGTAGCTCAAAGCCGCCGTTCTGCGCCTGCATAGTGTGCGTCTCGCACCACCGAGCATGTCCGCTGCAGGGCACCCCCGGATCGCATTCTCCACACACCTCGAAGGTGGTGATGTGGCTGACGCGGTTTGGGCATCGCGCGCCTGAGCGGTCCGGGCCTGCGCACATGCCGTCCATGATCCACGCCTGCTTCTTATATGCGCTCGCATAATCTGCGGCACGAATTTCAACGTCTACAACGGCGATTGACCCCATTGTCTTGGCGCACTCGCGCCATCCCGCCTGCTCGGCATCAGGCAGTCTTGAGAGGTATTCCGCTGACATTGACGCAGAGAACGCGCGAAGGAAACCAACCTGTTTCTGAAAGTGGTTCACCGGACCCGAGCGCTTCTCTCGCTCTCTCCTGATCTCCCTGATGAATGGACGCCATTTCTTGCCTCCGTCAATCTGCACGGAAAGGTTGATGAGGTCATCCATGGCATTCTGTGCATCGATCCGGTCGTTCCTGAGGCGGAGCATGATCGAGAACGCAGCCTCGATCCGCTGCGCTTCCACCGTCCGTGCGTTGCCTTCCCAGTCGGCGGCGGAACTTGCTAGGGCTGCATCGCGCTCCGCGTCCTCCGCCTCCGCAAGGAGGTAGTCAACGAAGTCCTTCCGAGACCAAGAGTCGTCTTCTTCGTCATTCGACTCGACCCACTCGTTGTGCTGGTCGTTCTCCAGTGGCTTCTCTGCCTTGATGGCCTCACGTTCGGCATCGAGGGCGGCGCGCCGGCCGTCGTAGTACTCGATGCGGGTTGCTGCGCGGTCGACCTGCGGCCACCACGGCTTGTCTTTGGCGTGGTCCTTCATGCGGACACCGAGGTCCACGGTGATACCGATGTACAGCAGGACGCCGGTGCGGTCGTAGAACCGGTAGAGGATGTGCGGCCGGGTGTCGAGTTCGGCGCGGCCGAGGGTGATGCGTGGCATCAGGCGTTCACCGCCGCGCTGTGGATGGTGGTGTTGCTCTGCGTGTCGTACAGTGGAGCCTTAAGCTTCATCACGGCACGGTCCTTTCCGGTCGTCTCGGAATGGGATCTTGCAAGCGCGGTCAGGGTGTCAGATACCTTGGCCGCGCGTCTTTCTATCTTAGTCCAAGCGTTCGATTCCACGGCCTTTGCGCGCCTATCTTTCGGGTGTCGATCTACGCTATTTCTTATGCGCTGTAGCGGACTAAAAACAATCCGTCACAATGGCAATTTTCCGGCGGTAATACCGTTGCGTTTGCCCATCGGATTCACGCCCCTTTCCTTCGTGCGGGCTTACTCGTGAGATGCCATTCGGAGCAGAACTCGCAGTTGTACGCCCGGCGCGGAACCTTCCGGCCCGGTGCCATCAGCTCGTCGACGGCGCGAATGTCCGCAAGCGCCAGTTCGGCGGCTTCCTGGTCGGGCCAGGCCGTTTTCCCGGTGCGGCACAGGCCGGTCACCGCCGCCCTCCCCGCGCACCCTGGTTCGGCCGCCGCACCTGACCGGATTCGTTACCGCCACGCTGCGCCGGAACCCGCACCACACCGTCGTTGCGGGGACGCCGTTCCGTAGCCGGCCGCGGTTCGAGGATCAGGTTGACGTGGATGACCAGCAGTTCAGGCCGGTGCTCCAAGGCCACACCGTGCATGTCGATGTGATAGCCGGACAGGTAGAGCATGTCGTCGGGGGTGCTCGGATACCGGGTGGCGCCGGCGACACGGAACCGCATGAACGGCTTGTAGATCCGGAACATTGCGCCGCACGACGCCCCGATCCGCACGATGTCACCGGAGCGCGGGATCACGACACGCCGTCCTCGGCCGGTGGATCCTTGTCGTCGAGTCCGCCCGCCTGCCACAGGTCCCGGCGGACGGTGAGCAGCACCACGCCCGCCCCGGCGCCAACCCCGAGGCCGCGATCCCGCAGCCAGGCGAACAGTTCCTCGCTGGTGCGGGGGAGTGCCAGGACGGCCGCGTACAGCGGGTCCGGTTGGAACCTGGCCTCCCGGACGAAGCCGAGGAACTCGCGGATCTCTTCTTGGGCGAGAAGACGACCGTCTAGGCGGGCCGGTTCGGGCGCGGTCACGACAGCAGCCCCGCCCGGAACGCATTCCCGACCGCGCCCGCCCGATCCTCAGCGCCGAGTTTGCGGAACAGGTGCTTCACGTGGGTTTTCACCGTGTTCACGCCGATGTACAGCTGCCGGCCGATCTGCGCGTTGGTGTGCCCGGCGGCGATGAGTTGCAGCACCTCGACTTCGCGGCCGGTGAGGGCGATGTGGCAGGGCAGGATGTCGGTGGTGTGGAAGTCGGTCACGACCCGACCCCCGAGGCCTCGCATGCGGTGCACTCGGTGACCGTCGAGAAGCCGTAGGGAGCGCTGCTGACCTTGCCGCCGATCGGCACCCAGCCGTTGCCCATGCACTGGTCGCACAGCCGCCCGGTGTAGGCGAACAGCGGCACCCAGCCGTCACGGCGGCTGCAACGGTCGCAGTTCAGCTCCCAGGTGAAACCGTCGCCGAGCAGGTCGACGGTGGCGAGGTTGCCGCACACGTGCTGCCACAGCGCGCCGGGGCCAGGCCCTGCGAAGACGGGGCGTCCGTAGGTAGTTACGCGCGTCAGGTCGTCATTCACCGGGCCGCCTCCACGACCCGGTCCTGCATGCCCTTGCGGGTTAGCTGCTCGACGAGCACCCGCGTCTGAACCTCTGCAGCCTCGATCTGCTCGTACGTTTCGAGCGGCAGGTACGACTCGGGAGCCTGCACGGCCACCTCGGGCGGCGGTGTCCCGGCGCCGGGCTTCCAGGTGCGGATCCGGCACAGCGCTTCGGCGTAGTCGAGGGGGATGCGGCCGGCTTCCCACATGTCCTGCACGTAGTACTTGCCGCCAGGACCCCACCAGGCGTTCTGCTTATTCGACCAGATCAGGTAGTTGGATTCGCTGGTCATGGCGCACCATCCGAAGGCTTCGAACCAGTAGCCACCAAAGGGTCCCCGGCCACCGCTCCGCAGCCACCACACGGACCGGCTCTCAGGTCGTGGCGGCAGCCGATGCAGTTGCCAACCAGGGCGAAATCCGCTTTCGGGTTGGCGACCTCCAGCAGCACGTCGGCGTGGCACGGCTGACCGGGCGGACACCAGCACGCCAGATCCCGGCCAGTCAGATCGCCCCGTTTCAGCGCCGCCTTGAGAGCAATGTGTGCCGTGATGAGATTGGAGTCCCAGAACAGCGGGTGCAGTTCGGTGGCGGCAAGCCAGGTCCGGAACTTCGCGACCAGTCCGGCGGGGGTGTAAAGGCATTCGATTGTCGGGCCGCAGAAGTCGACACCGGCCCGGAACGGATTGCCGTAGATCGTGGGCCGACCGACGTAGACCGCCGTTTCGGGCATTCGCCATCCGGCTGTACGCCGACGCTGAATACGCTTCGGCATCACGCCACCTCCGCCGCACGGCTGGGGCTGCCGAATTCGTCTGCCGCGTATCGCTCGTCCAGGTCGGCCGGGTTGATGCCAAGCCGGTCCAGCACGGAGACGATGTAGTCCTCCCACTCACCGTTGAGCGCGTCACCTTCGGGCTCGAACTGCCACAGCAGGCGGGGCAGGTGATCCGGGGATGCGTTGAGGCCGAGGACGGCGGCGACGGAGGTGTGACCGATCAGCGCCAGGTAGCCGATCTCCGGCCGGTCGCCGCCGGTGCGCGGCTCGTGGGTGACCACGTAGAAGCCGGCGAACGCAGCCAGGGCCTGCGCGGCGTAGTGGCGCATCCACTCCTCGCGGGTGCCGTGCTCGCCGGGGGTGGGGGCCATGGTGTGGGCGCGGTTCAGATAGTCGATCGGGGTCATCGGGTCTCCTCAGGGATCAGCGGCATCTGGCCGCGAACCTCGGCCGTCTCCAGATCGGCTGCGAGGGCGTCGCATTCGTCGCAGCCCCGATCGGCAGGGCACAGCAGGTCGCCGCGCTCACCGGAGCGGTATTCCATGGTGAAAACGAGGAACTTGCGGAACTCCTCGGCGCTGTCGGGCCAGTGCTGGATGCCCTCGTCGTCTTCGTCGTAGCGGTAGCCGCAGGCCGTCGTGGCGGACGAGCAGAGACCGTCGAGCCGCTTGACGATCGGCGGCAGTTCGTCGGCGTGCGTTATGGCGGTGGCAGCCTTCTCTGCTTCGCCCTGGTTGTCGTAGTGGGGCTCGGAGTCTTCGAATCCGCTGGGGCTGCCATCGGCGAGGGTGACGATCCAGCACGGTTCGGTGCGAGTAGTGATGGCGGTCATGCGGGCACCTCCGTGCTGGTCGGCCCGCCCTGACTCGGCGGCCACGGCAGGCTGTCGACGTACGCCCGCATACGCACCGAGTACGGACAGTCCTGGTCGGTTTTCTCGCCGCCGCAGCCACCGCAGCGAACGTCGTGCGGGCCGTCCCGGTCGGCGCCGACCACGGGAAGACCGAGCGCCTTCGACGTGTCAGCAACCTGGTGGGGCTGGCAGATCTGGACGGTGGGGCCGTCTTCAGGGTTCATCAGGTCTCCTCGCTGGCCTTGCGGACGGACGTGACGGTGTAGGCGTCCACCCACGTCCCGCAGCCGCACCGGCATTCGTGCGGGTCGCCTGTGGTGACAGCAACGCATTCGCCGCCGTGGGAAACGCCGACCACGGGGAACTCGCCGGGCCTGCCGTCGAGGGTGACCAGGTCGCCGGGTTCGATGTTCGGAAGCTGAGTGATGGTCATCGGGTCTCCTCGGCGGTGAGAACGTCGAGCATCTGGCTGGCTGCCGCGAGTTCGGCGGTGAGGTGTTGGATGCGTACGACCAGGGCGGGCACGTGTTCGACGAAATGCCGGACCACGAAGTCGGGCAGGGTGTCGGCGGGGGCGTTGTCGTCGATCCACGCGTACGTGTGCTCTGACCAGTGCTGAACGGCGGTTAGGTTGAGGTCGGTCACCGGGCACCTCCTTGGTTAGCGGAAGCGCTGTGCGGGCAGGTGGCGCCGGGGCAGTCCTCGGGCAGGTGCCCGTCAAACGGCAGCCCGGCCAGTGCGGCGGTCGCGTCGTAGTGACCGCCGGCAAAGATGCGGCTCAGGAGGTCGCTGACCCAGAAGTGGCCGCCGTCGTGGCCTTCCTCAACCGTCCAGCCGGGGTGAATGGTCTTGGTGCACGGCAGGCCGCTGGGGGAGCGCACCGGGTATGGGATTGGGTTCTCCAGGGTGGAGACGCGCTGATCGGTCACCGTGCCGCCGCCTCGGTCCGAGCCGTCGGGTACTCGTCCCACGTGCGCCCGTCCAGTTCGCGGCCCGCAGCTTTCTTGCCCACCCGCTGAATCAGCGCGCCGGGGTAAGCGCGGATCTCCTTGCCGGGGTTCACGCCGGGCACCAGCGGAGCCCACTCGCCCCACTGCTTGAAGAAGTACGGCACCCCGGCAGCGATGCACTCATCGCGCAGTGCCCGCGCCCAGTCGGGATGCACCGGCCGGGCGCGGGGACCTGACTCTCCGCCGACTACGACCCAGTCCAGATCAGCGGGTGCCACGGTGCCGACCCCGCCGTTGAGCCACGGGATCAAGCTGACCGGGCCGAGCAGTGGCTCACACGACAGCCATCGCACCGCCGCAGGCGTGTGCAGGAGTGCCGGAACGCGCAGCTTGGCACGGGCCTGGTCTTCGACGGACACGCCCAGCCAGACATTAGGTAGCGGCCAGGCGGGCAGCGGCCTGTTCTCCGCCCGTCCTGTGAGGCTTTCGCGGAGGAAAACAGACGAGCGCCACTCGGCGTTGTTGAGCAGCGACCGCATCCGCCCGTGCCGCTTGGTGAGCAGCTGGTAGGAGTGCTGCGGGGTGGCGGCCATGACGGCGAACACCTTGGCGATGAACTCGTCGGGCACGTCCTTGTGGAACAGGTCGGACTGGCTGTTCACGAACACCTTCGACGGCTTGCGCCACGACAACGGCTGCGTCAACCGGTCGGGCAGCAGGTTGATGCGCCCAGTCCAGTCGAGGCGACCGTCGCGGCGTTCGGTGAGGCCGGCGAATGCGGCGGCGACCTTCGGATGCGGGTTCCCGGCCCGGATGGTGGCCGTGGTGATCGCATAGCAGCCGTCGCAACCGGGGGAAACGCGCTCGCAGCCGAGCAGGGGATTCCAGGTGCGCCCGGCGCTGCCGTCCTCACCGCGGGTCCATTCGATGCTTGTCTTACTCGACATCAGGCTGCCCTCCGGTTGTCTTCGCGGCTGTGGTGACAGGTGGTGCAGACAGCCTCAACGGCTTCGTGATTTTCGGCGGCATAGCCAAGGTGGTGGTCGTATTCGTGGCGTCGCTCGCCTTCGTCCCAGATGTGGCCGCAATCGGCGCAGGGCAACGTGTTGGGCGCGGGAAGCAACGCGGCCTCAACGAGGTAGTTCACTCGCCGCCGCGCTTGAAGCTGGTCACCGTCGCGAGCTTCGACGTATCGTCGTCCCGTTGCGGGCCGTGGCGTCGGCACGTATGACTTCCTCGCCGCGTTGTTCCGTGAATCGCGGCAGCGGCTCATCAGGCCGTCGCCCCTCGACTTGTCTGCGGCGAATGCGGAGCGCGGCTCCCATGTCCGGCAACCGCCACACCACTTTTCGCCGGCGGCCAAGTTGAAGTCGTACTCGGCCAACGTGATGCCGATCCGAGCCGCTGCCGTTGCGCGCACTCGCAGCGGCGTGCGGTCTGCCCACTCGATGGCGGTGTTGTCGCTCATGAAGCCTCCTCGGCGGCACGCTTGCGGTGGTTGGCGGCGAGGTTGAGCAGCAGCCGGGCGAACTCCTCCAGCTGCTCCGGGGTGGTCTCACGCTTGACGAAGCCGCGAGCCAGGTCGGCGTCACCGAAGTGCGCGCCGATCGTGAGCGGGCCGCCGTGCTCGCCGTCGCACTGGCCGACGTTGAGGGCGAACCCCCACCCGATCGGCCAGTGGATGAACTCGGGTAGCGGCTGCTCGTCCTCGTCGGACTCCTGGACGATGTGGGGCTCGGCGTGGACGGGCTTGAGCGTCCACGGCGGCGGCCAGGTGGTGTCGGTCATTGGCGTTCCTCTCGGGCTATGCCGGAATGGGGTGAAGGTTGTGAGGCCCGGAGTTTCGGACCAAGAAGTTCCAGGTCACGACGGATTCGAGGTGCCACGCCTGGTTGTGTTCGGCGACCCAGCCATGGGGCGTGCGTCGCCACGGGCGGTGAGCGAAATCCAGAACTTTTGCGCCGAAAGGTGGTTCGGCTGGCGCAAGATTCGTGATGCCGTGACGGGCAAGGATGAGGAGGTAGAAGGCTTTGGCCGCATACGGCGCTAACCGGGGTCCGACGCCTTCCCGGTCGATCGTGCTGTTGCAGCGTTGACATAGCAGGCCACGAACGGCCCACATGCCGAGCTCGTGGTCGTGGTCGATTTGTAGACGTCCGGGAATCTGTCGACGTCCGTTGTCCTCGGCGTGGGCGGGCTTTTTGCATGCCTCGCAGCGAGCGCCGGACCGTTGGATCAGCTCTTCGTAACCTGCGCATGTCAGCCGGTACCGCCGATGCGTGCAGTCGATGTGGGCGGGCAGCGTGCGCGCGCCGTCATTGCCTACGACCCACCATGCAACCCGTCCGTTGTTGAGACGAGGCGGTGCAGTGATCTGCATGTTCGCTCCCATGCGTTGACTGAGCGGTCCCACCCACCGTACCGTATTCCTTAAGGAAGTACCAAGGGCAAGCTTAAGGAGTGCAATATGTCGATCATCGTGACGGGGCAGGCTCAAGGAACTCCGTACGGTTCGCTGTACGATCACGACGTGCGCATGAAGCCGATGGGAGTAGAAGCCCTCCGCAAAACACTCGGGCCCGAGATCCAGCAGGCCACCGAGGAAGAGGCGCATATCGTCGTGCAAAAGCACGGCAAGGATCTCGGCGTCTTCGTCCCGATGGCCTGGTACCGCAAGGCCCGTGAAGCGATGGGCGAGCCCACCGACCGCTAGCCACCCCTCGGCGGCAGGTTCACGCCAACGCAGCCGCCGTGCGGTCCAGCCAGCCCGCCGACCAGCGCCACGATCTCCCCGCACACCCGGCAGCGCGGCCCTCTCCGGCGCGGCGGCGACTCGTACACGCCCGCCGCCAGCAGGTCCCGGCACTTTGAGTGCAGGTCAGCACCCGGATCCTCGATCGACACCAGGATCACGCCCTTGAGCCGGCCACACACCATCCGGTCCGCGCCCTCAACATGCGCGCACACCTCCCACTGCTGGTCACGGGCATAGCCGTACTCGATGTCAGGCACGGCAGTCCCCGAGCGGCGGACGCTCAGCGCGGATCTCGTCCAGCGTGCGGACCATCACTCGCCGCCCGTCGCCGGATCCAGCACTTCGATCGTGCGCGGCAGGCCCGGCACGCGCCGAATCCAGCCCTTCTCCAGCAGCTGCCCGACCTGGTAGTGGATCGCCGACGGCGACAGGTGCACACCGTCCCCGATCTCCCGGATCGTCGGCGGATAGCGGTGCACGGCGAAGAACCCGCGAATGAACTCCAAGATCTGGCGCTGCGTCGGGGTGAGCAGCGGAACCACCTCGGCGGTCACAGAGTCAGCCGTCATCGGAACCTCCAAAAGGGGAAGGGGCGCGGCCCGCGACGAGCCGCGCCCGGACGGCTACTTCTTCGGGGTGAGATCCGGGACCGGCTTCGCCAGCGTCAGCGGTGCATCCGACTGCAGGAACTGGCCGGTGAACGTCACCATCACGTTGTTCGCCGTGAACCCGAACCAGTAGTCCCCGCCCGGCCCGTACACGTTGTCGTCGCCGGGGCCCTCCACCAGCTGAGGGCAGTACTCGGAGGCGTTCGAGCAGGCGTCGATGACCGCATCCGAGGGGTTGAGCTGCTGCCCGCCGTACGTGAGCTGACCCTTGATGACCATGTAGTTGATCGGTTCACCCGTGTACGACAGCTGATACACGTACGAGATGTGGTTCGGGTCGTTCATCCGCTTCAGCCGCTCCGACAGGTTCTGGCGGGTCAGCGGGAACGCCATCTCCTTCGCCGGATACGGCACCAGCTTCTCCGCCTGCGCCTGCGACTCCTCCATGGCGATCTGCTTCTTGCCCTGCGCCGAATCCTTGTCGGGGCCGTCGCTGACACACCCGGCCAAGGCGAACGTGGTGACCATCGCGACGAGTACGGCGCTAATGCTGCGAATGCGAATCATGAAGATCGGTCTCCTTCGAGATTTGGGGGGGTCAGGACGCGGCGGGGGACGGAACGGTGTTCGGCTTGCAGTCAGTCGACGGATCCGCGCCCAGACGGGCCGGCAGATCAGCAGGCAGCCATTTGGCGGCGAGGGTCTCCTGCACCTTGGCGTTGTAGTCCGCGACCCGGCCCAGGCAGATCAGCTGCGTGCCCTGCAGGTCGGTCTTCGCTTTCGGGTCCGCCGGGTTCGCAGCAGCGGCATCGGCGAGCACCTGAATCTTCAGGTCGTCGGCCTGCACGCCCTCATGCAGGTTCACGAACGCCCGCTGCTGAGCGACCCGGTTGTTGACGTCCTCGTTCTGCCGGACCGTGTCACCGGCACCCTTCGCCGGCGCGAACGCAACCTTCACCCCGTAGGCGACCAGGGCGATCACGGCGACGACACCGACGAGCGCGGCGATCCAGGCGATGGCGGACGGCGCGGTGCGACGGCCCGCATAGTTGGCGTCGCGGACGTCCTGGCGAAGCTGCTCACGGTCGAGTCGGTTGGTCACGGTGCTCCTTCAGGTTGGTGATCAGGAATGGGGGAGACGGTCAGGCCGTCCTTCGCGAGACGGGCCATCAGATGCGCCGCCCAGCGGGCGTCGCCTTCGATGTGCCCGCGTGAATACGTGTGGCCCGAGCGGGCACCGAGCAGGCAGTACGTGTCGTGCAAGGCGGCGGCAAGCGTGTCTACCCGGTCCGTGGTCGAGGCGGTCATGATCTAGAACGGCGGGCTGTCGTCTTCGAACGACGACTTGCCGCCGCCACCCGACTGCCCGCCAGATGCCGCCGTCGTCGCCCACGGGTCGTTGTAGGTGTCACCGCGGCCACCGCCGCTCGACTCCTGACGGCCGCCACCGGAGCCGCCCGAGCGCTGCATCTTCTGCACCTTCGCCGTGGCGTAGCGCAGCGACGGGCCGATCTCGTCGACGTCGAGCACCAACTTGGAGCGCTTCTGGCCGGACTGCTTGTCCTCCCAGTTCTCCTGCCGGAGACGGCCGGTCACGATCACCCGCGCGCCACGGGCCAGGCTCTCGGCGACATGCTCTGCGGCGTCGCGCCACACCTTGCAGTCCAGGAACGTCGGCGTCCCGTCCTTCCACTCACCCGACTGCTTGTCGAGCTGGCGCGGCGTCGAAGCGACCGTGAACTGGGCGACCCCAGCACCAGACGGCGTAAAACGAAGATCAGGATCGGCGGTGAGATTGCCGATCACCGTGATGTTGATGTCTCCCTGTGCCATCAGACCGTCACCTCCGCCCGCGCCCGCCAGCCGGCGTCGAACGCCTCTGTGATGGCGACGTCGAACGCCTGGCCCTGCACTCGGGTGAACGGCGGCAGTTCCTCGCCGTGCCCGGCCGTGTGGCCGATGAACGCGCCGTACGCGGCGGTCTTGGTGTCGTCGAAGTCGTCGGGGTGCTGCTTGTGGGGGTCGGTCATGCTGCCTTCTCCTTGATCGGGGTGGGGTGGTTGTGGCGCTTCTTGAAGCTCTTCGGGCGACCGCGCACGTCGTCGAGGTCGCCGTCGTCGTCCCAGCAGACCGGTGGTGCGTAGCCGAGCGTCCGGGCCTGAATGCGGGCGGGCTCAGACGGCCCGGTGCGGCATTCAAGCTCTCGGTACAGGGCTGCGATGGCCTGGTGCCGCAGGTAGGTGATCCGTTCCTGGTAGCGGTACCGCCACTTGCGGACCTGTTGCACGTTCACGCCGAGCCGGTCCGCGAGGGGCTGCGCATCCCAGCCCGCAGCCATGAGTGCTTGCAGCCGGCGGGCAGTGCCGAGCGAGGAGACCCGCGACGACGGTGTGGGCGTGAGGGGCACACCAAGCAATGCCTTTGCGGTCGCGGATCGCAGGGTCGGCTGTTTGCCGGTGAGGATGCGGTCGACGACGCTCGGGCTGACGTTCGCCGTCCGGGCGATGTCGCGCATGGTGCGCCCGGCGGTGCCGCTGGTCAGGGATTTCAAGTGCTGGCGTACCGGCTCGATGTCGACCAGCCCTTGCCATTGGCCGTAGGCGATGAGCCGGGTCCGGTTGCGGTTCCGGGCCGCTGATGTGGTGCGGCAGTCGTCGCAGCCGATCATGTACCGGCTGTGGCGCAGGCAGATGGCCCGCATCTTCTTCGGTGCCATGTCAGGCCGCCCTCCGCCAGTAGGTCGGCGAGTCCGGGCACAGCAGGCAGCGCGGCAGAGAACCCGGCTTGGTGCACGGCCGGGCGGGGCTGCCGGGGGCTTCCTCGCTGCGGCATTTGCTCGGCACATCAGCGGGAGCCTCAGGGGCGCGGCGAGGCAGCCGGATCAGCTCGGCGGTCACGACGCGGCCTCGCAGCCGACATGCTGAGCCTCGAACAGCGCCCGGTACTCGTCCTGCACCTCGGCCTCACCGTGGCGCAGCGTCACCGTCACCTGATGCCGCGCCGGGCAACGGAACGTCCACACCGTGGTCGCCGACGTGACTCGCCGTTCCGTCTGGAACACACTGCTCGGCTCACCAGACAGGTCCACGATCGTCACGACGGCAAGCCCGAGCGGGTACTCCTTGCGGGACACCTTGTCGCCGAGATGCATGAACGGCCCATCCACGTGGGCAGGGCTGTCGTCCGGGACCAGCCCGTAGCCGACCTCGACGCGGGTGGCGCCGTCCTTCTGCTGCACGGTCCGCTGCGCCCCGAGTCCATCGGTAATCGGCTTCCCGAGGTACGGATACCAGTTCGCGTCGTCCCGATCCCGGTTCACGGTGTGGTGCAGGGTGATGTCGATCCGCACCCGGTCCAGGCCGACGGGCAACTTCGCCTGCTGGGCGTACGTGTAGGACGCCTCGCGCCACGCTTTCGCGACGCGGCGCAGGGTGCGCCAGTGCAGCCGGGTGTTCGCGGACAGCATCTTGTCCGGCGCGGGAATCGTCAGCGTCCACGTGCGGGCTTCGGTCATGACGCTCACCGCTCGACCCCCATGAGCCGGGACCCGGTGATCCGGTACCGCAGGCGGCCGTCACGGTCATCCCAGATCCGCAGCACCTGCCCGTCCGCCACCAGCCGCGATAGTGACCCAACAGCGCGGTGCAGCGGGATGCCCGCAAACCAGGCCACAATCCCATCGGTCGCCGGGACCATCTCGCCGCTGGATGTGCGGTGCATGGTGAGCGCCCGCAGCACCCGCAGGTCGTCGTGCCGGTCCCGCTTCGCGCGCCGATCGCGGAGCCAGGCGACCAGGGCACGCCACCAGCGCATCACCGGGGCACCGCCAGCGGCTCGATCTCGCAGTAGTGGACGTCCAGCCAGCGCACATGCTCCGTGCACCGAAATCCCCACGGCTCAGTGCTGCCGGCCTTGCGGAACCGGTGAGTCGGCGGGTGCACACAGCTGGGCCGGAACACGGCGGCTTGGGATTCCGTCTCCTCGAAAGTGCCGCCGGCGTTGCAGCGCAGATTCACGACGCCTCCCGGTCGTAGTCGTCGTCGTGGCCGTCGAACGCGGGCCGCTCGTCGTCAGGGGAATCCAGGGCGAACGCGGCCTCCAGCTGGGCGATCTCCGCGTCACGGTGCTCGTCGTCAGGCGTCCACAGGTCCGTCATGACGCCACCCACTCCGGCAGGCCCGCCAGGGCACGCATGTCCTCCCACAGCGGCTCGGCGACCTCCAGGACGCGGGCCACCCGGTCACCGACCTCCTGCAAGGTCCGCATCCGCTCCTGCAACGTCAGCGCCTTGATCCCGTCCTTCTTGGCGGGCTGCGACACCAGCACGGCGACCGTCTCCGCCGTCTCGTAGTAGTCGTCGACAACCGGCCGCAGCAGCTCGTCGAACAAACGGTCGTTCACGGACATCTCGTCGCCTCCTCGGCGGTGGTCTTGTTGGTGGGCGTCACGCCGCCCAGGTCGTCGAGCAGCACCCAGTGCTGCCGGTAGAGCACCGGGACCTCGCGCGGGTCCTCGCCCTCGCGCAGCATTCGGCCCTGCCAGTACGCGGCAGCCGGGGCCTCGTGAAGACCGCGATGACAGGAACGGCAAGAGTGGAGAAGCTGAGACAGCACGTGATGCCGGGCCGCGGCAGCACCCCGCCGCCCGCCCATCCCTACCTTCAGCCGGTGGCTGTCATCGGTGGCCAGGCCGCCACAGCCCGGCGTCTGGATCTCGCACACGCCACCCGAACGCTGCTTGAGCGCGGCGCGCACCTTCGGCGGGACAATCGAGCCGGTGCGGCGCTTCGGGACAGCAGTGCGGGTGTGCCTCGGGGAGGCCAGCTGCAAGGCGGTGCGACGCAGCGGCGTCTTCCGGGGCAGAGCGGTGCGCTTCATGCGACACCAGCCAGCGAGAAGGCACTCTGCACCGACTTACCGAGAGCCATCACGATCATCGCCTGGTCCCGGACCGTCCGCAGATAGTCCTCGGCCGCCTTCCTGTTCGCCTCCGCCAGATCGAAAACCCGTTCCAACTCGGCGGCCTGCTCCGCCACCCACGCATCCCGCTCCGCCGTCGTGAAACCGCCACGCGTGACCTTCGGGCACTCCTCCGACAGCAGCGCCCGCCGGTGAGCCGACTCGTAGGCGTGCTTCGCATCCACCTCGGCGTCACGCGCCGCTCGCAGACTGGACTGCGCCAACGTCAGGTCATTCACCAGGTGACGCAGTTTGCTCTCGATCTGGGCGTGCGTCAGGTCACTCATTCGGCACCTGCCGACAGCGACAGCAGGCCCGACGCACGCAGCGTCTCCCGCATCCGCACCCGAGCCTCAGCAGTCGGACGGACCGTCAGGAATGATTCGCCCGTCGAGATCTCGACACCCGGAATGACCTCGCCCGTACCGGCGTCCACCGGATCCCCGACCGCAACCGCGTGGTCGAGCACCTTACGGGTGAACGACTCCCGGACTGCCTGGACAAGCTCCGACGGATACCGGTCAGCCACCCACGCCAGGAACGCAGCCGGGTCGGTAACCTTCGCCGCAACCCTGCCCGACGACATCGACACCGCACCAAGGTCAGTGCCGTCGTCGTCGAGGACCCGCACCCGCTCAGCACCCGTATCCGCCATCGCCGCACGCAGGGAATGCTTGAACCCGGCACCGTGCTCGTCGACCAGCTTGGAGACGAGCTGCGCGGCCAGAGCCGACCGCGCAGCCTGCTTCATGTCACCCATCAGGCCGAAGCCCCCACCGGCTCGCCCTGATCGGAGTCGGCGGCACCCAGCGCCTCGATCTCCACCTTGCGGGCCTTCACCGCCGCCGACGCAACATCGGCCTCGTCCGCGCGGATCTCCTCACCGTTGAGCGCCGGCTGGATCAGATCCCACGCCGCTTTCAGGTCGTCGAGCGTCTTCGCGTCAGCGATCGCCGTTGCGATCTCGGCGAAACGGGGCGACTCCGGGGCCTCATCGCCCGGCTGCAACTCCGTCAACTGCCGGGCGTGGGTGCCGTGCGGGTCGCAGCGCAACGCCTCGAATACCAGCCATTCCAGCGTCCAGTCATCCGGCAACTCCTTCGGCTCGTCCCTGCCGGGACGGACACCGGCGTGCACCGACCGAAGGCCGATCACCTTGGCCGGCTCCTCGCGGTCCAACCGCACCCAGCAGGACGCGTCGAAGGCGAGGTTCTTCTGCCCCTCGACCTTGTATTCCTTCTTGCCCTCGACCGGCTGGCCGTTCTCGCCGATCGCCGCCACCCACTTGCCGCGGGCAGTGATGACCGCAATGCCGGGGAACGTCATGAGCAGCCGCATCAACTTCGCGTGCCGGGAGTTCGCGTCGTTCCAGTAGTTCGCCGGAACGGTGATTTCGGCCTGCGGGTCGGCGGCAAGCTTGCGCTTGTTGCTGTTCGATCCGCGCGCCCGGTTGGATGCCCAGTCCTTCAGCATGTTCCACTCGGCGGTCATTGAGTCGATCGCCAGCACGACGGGCGGTTCGCCGGCGTCGCTGGCCCGCTGCGCCTCGGCGTAGATGGCTTCGACGGAGCCGAAGATGGTGGCCCAGGTGCCGTCGTGCTCGACGACCACGTACCGCGCGCCGTCGATGGCGCCGTACTCGTCGGCGGATCCCTCGGCGAGGTCGATCCAGTAGGTCTGTCCGACCTTCTCGGAGGCGGACAGGACGGCGATGCCGTAGCTCTTGCCGGACTTCTCCGGGCCTTCGACGAGGACGAGGGGCCAGGGGACGCGGCCGGTCGGCTGGCGGGTCTGAAGCTTGAAAGCCATGAGTGTTCTCCCTCGTGGAATAAATAGGGCTGAGCGGGAAGTCAGGGGTTGGGGTATGGCTCGGCAACGACGGCGCGGAGGCGTTCGATCTCGCGAACGAGTTGGAGCATCACGGGCCGGTGGTCGCGTTGCGAACACACGCACTTGGCGGGCACACCCAGGTCGCAGGGGCCGCAGACGGGCAGGAACTCGGCGGTGATGGCCTCAAGGTCGGGGACGGTCATGCGGCACCCCGCACCGGGTCGATCACTTCGAGGGTGCCGTCGTCCCAGACCAGCGCCGCCCGGACGATGTCGCGGATGTGGGCGTGCAGCCGGCCGTTCCCGCCGAGCAGCCCGAAGCCGATCAGCGGCGGCACGGCGGAACCGAACGGCACATACGCCGGGTCGTCGGCGAGCTCCCGCAGCTCGATCAGCGGGATGTACAGCTTCGGGTCGTCGAGCATCCGCTTCAGCGTCGTGAACGTGGCGGTGACCGCCCCGGCAGGCGCTACAGCCCCGGTGTGCAGCCGCACCATGTGCAGCGGGTCGACGGCGGTCATGCGGCCAGCTCCGCGCACTCGTCGCAGACGTCGCCGGTGCCGCCGTCCTCGTGGGCGGGGCACTGCTCGGCCAGCCAGTCCGCCAAAGTCTCGGCGTCACGGCGGGCCAGGTAGTCGGCGTCCGCCCACTGGCAGTGCAGCTCGAACACGGCGGCGATTTCGGCGTCACCGGGCAGCGGCTCACCGAAGTCGGAGCGGGTGATCGCGTCCAGAGCGGCGGTCACGCGGCATCACCGGAAACCCACGTCGAGGTGCCCCGGCGGCGCTTCACCAGGACCCAGCAGCCGGACAGACTGTTGCGGGCGGCGGACTCGCTGACGTAGACCAGCGGGTCTTTGTCGGAATCGGGAACGGTGATGCCCCAGTCCCAGTGCGCCGATTCGGAGATCTCCTCGACGCGGAAGACCTTGAGCCAGTTCTCTTTCTGTCGGTCGCGCCAGGCGACCGCGTCGTCGAGGCTGGTGAAGAACTCGGCCCGGCTCTCTTCGAGTTGCCCGTCACCGGGGTACTGGAGAATCACGGCGTAGGTCATGCGGTGGCTCCGTTCGTGCGGCCGAGCAGCACGTCGGCCCGGTCGGGGTTGGCGCGCAGCCAGCGCAGCCCGTAGGCGAGGGCGTTCGACTTGTCGCCGGGGTACGGGAAGCCAGCCACGGCGGTCATCAGGTCGGAGAAGGCTTCGCGGGTGACGTCGTCGATCGGAAGCTCGGGAAGCCGGGTCGCCTCGAACGGCTCGGCGGCGGTCACGACGCACCACCCAGCGCCTCAACCGCGCCATCAAGGGCGGCGAGCGGGTACATGTTCACCGTGCCGTACAGGCCGTGCTGGGTCTTCTTGGGCTCGTAGCCCATGTGCCGGGTGATACGGCCTGCGGCAGTGCCGAGCCTCTGGAGGTATCCGCGCTCGGTCGAGAGGAAGTTCATCTTGGCGTAGGCCAGGGCGCTGAACCAGTCGTGCAGGCCCTCGATGCCGTCCATCCGGGCGGTGAGTTCCCGCTGGTTCTCCTGGACCTCGGCGAGCTGCTGCCGCTGGACGCGCAGTGACCGCAGGATCATCTCCGCAAGGTCGAGGTCGTCCATCTGTGCGGGTGCCTGGGTCGGGACGCGGGCCGCGACCTCGGCCTCGCGGGTCTTCACCGCGAAGTAGGTCTGCGCGTGGGCGATCTCGGGCTTGCGCGGATCACCGTTCATGGCCACGAGGTAAGCGCCGTACCGGCTCAGTCGGTAGTTGGTGCCAACCTGATTGGTGCTCCCGAAAGGTTCCCGGAGCCGGGAAGCTTCGATATCGGGGTCGAAGCCGGAGTTCTTGGCGGCGAGGCGTGCCCTCGATATGGCGTCCTCGAAGCGTTCCCACTTCGTGTATCCGAGCAGGGGCATGAGTTGGCGAGCGGACCACCATTCGACGCCTTCGGCGGTGATGTTGCGGATCGCGTCGAATGGGCTGCTGCCTTGGCGGGCTGGAAGGGTGCGGGGGAGCGTCAACGCTCTACCTCTTTCAACGAAGCGATCATTGAATGCGCAATGAAGATGCGCTTTGCTTCTGCGCAATAGACTAGCGCACCGCACCTGACAAGCGCAACAGAGTTGCGGTACCTTGACCGCATGTCAGAAACCGCCACCCCAGAGGAGGCACTCGCCCGGCTCACCGAAGCCCGGACCACATACGCCCACGCCGAGACGGCTTTTGAGAAGGCCCGCGAAGACGTCATCGGAACAGTCGTCACGGCTCTACGAGCAGGCGTGCCGCCCACCGTCGTAGCCACCACCAGCGGATTCACCGCCGCGTATGTTCGAAAGATCGCTCGCGACCACGGCATTGAGCCAGCAAAGCCGGGCATCAAGCCGGGCATGCGGCCGAAGCCCCGCAAGCCGGGCCAGCCGCCCGCCATGCGAACGTCGTAGGCGCTCACGCCACTCGCCCCCACGACCACGGCATCTCCGCCCGCCCAGCCGACCGGCGCACCACATGCGGGCACCCGGACATCCGCACACAGCCCAGACAAGGCCGCAGCCGGCGCATCGCCTGCCGCTCAGCGTCCGACGTGCCCAGCCACTCCCAGGCCGCCCACGACCTGTGCCCGCACGCAGCAATCGGCGCGCCATCACGGGGCAGGAGGTGGCGGCACGTGCCGTCCGACAGGAACCGCCACACCGGCTCGCCCTGGAGCTCGACCAGCATCGCGTTGACCTCGGCGTGCGCGGTCACCGCTCATCACCGCCCGGCCGCGAATCGATGAACTCGTGCCAGAACGGATCCCGCTGCAAAGGGATCACCCGGTGCTGCGCCATCTCCTGCTTGACGGCGGTCCGCACTCGCCGCCGACCACGACCGGGCCGACCAGCCCATAGCGCAGCGACAACACTGGCCACCAAAGAGCCCGCAGCCAGGGCGTACATCGCCAACAGCCCAAACCCTGCGCCACGCAGCCAGTCACTCACCGGGATCACCCCGCTTGATCTCCTGCGTGGTCTCAGTCTCCGCAGCCTTCGCCGCCAGAAGCCGCTCAAGCTTGGCGATACCAAGCTGCGCTTCCTGCTCCTGCTGCCGCCGCGTGATCCAGTCAGCGTTTTGGGCGGTCGAGCTCAGCGACGCCTCAGTGAAGTAGTCGCCCCGGTTGCCGTTCCGCGCCGCCCAGCGGCTGTCGCGCCGCTCATTCACCGGACGCGGACGCCGCACGAAGTCCGGGCCGTCCTGCACCACCACGCCGGCGTCAGCGACAGGCCCCTCAGCCACCGCATCGGCGACGGCGGTCAGGTCACTCGGGTCACGCGCGATCACGGCATCGGACTTCGGCGCTCGACGGCAGACGCCGATCAGGTAGCCGGCGATTGACACCGCCGCCCCGAGCACCACCAGCCAGAAAGCCGCCGACACGACCCCCAGCAGCGCCGACCCCGGATCCGCGGCGGCCAGCTCGACCAGATCCCACACGGTCATGCCGTCCGGCCAGTCCACCAGCGCGGTCACTGGGCACCCCACAGGGCGCGCACCTGGGAGAGCAGGGCGCGAGGGAACCGGATTACACGGGTCGGGGCGTGATCGTCCGCCAGCGACTTCGACCGGAACTCGACATCGCCGGGACTCACCGGGTACTTGACCAGCAGCTTCGCCGTCTCCTCGCCGACCGGGGCGCGATGGCGGCCCTCATACCGGCGATCTTCAACAATTTGCACAACAGCCCCCAAGGACAGGAAGCGGATAAGGACGCGAGGGATGGGGGAGGGGAAGACCGGCGGTCAGCGGTCGTGGAACACCGGACGCGGCGGGGGGGCCGGCTCGCGCTTCACCTGACGGTTCGGGGAACGGCGCCGGGGCTTGGGGACCTCAGACGGATTCGGATCGCCGGGAACGTGCTGATGCCAGCCGTGGGTGAGCTCCGCCTGGCGCTGACCGGCCAGCAGGCCACGGCGGTACGCCCAGCCAGTACGGACCAGCAGCGACAGCAGAAGGCCAGCCCAACCGGCCAGCAGCGCGGCGGTCACCGTCCGTCCTGTCCGAACGGGCGCGGCGACTCGTCACGCAGCTCGCGGAGATCCGCCGGGCTGTACGGGGCGACATGCTTGCGGTTGCGGCGGATGCGGAGGGCGCGCAGCCACATGCGGGGGCTCATGCGGCCACCGCCTGGCTGGTCGTCTGGTACTCGGCGTTCGCCCGACGACAGGCCTCATCCGCCAACTCGCCGCGCCGCAGATGCCGCACATAGGCCGCACGCGTCCCGCAAGGAGACAACTCGACAGCCGGCAGCAAGCCGAGCGCTCGAACGTCGGTCACCCGCCGCTTGATCGCATGCACGGACATCCCAAACCGGGCTGCCATCTGCGGCCGGGAAAGACCCTCCGCCTCGGCAGACAGGAACGCCTCAGCGAAGCGCTGCAGCGCGGCAGCCTCGCCCTCCGACGCAGAGACAGCAACCGGGCTATCGATCGTGTCGTCATCCCACTCCAGCGGCGGAACCCAGCCGCGCTCGGCGGCTCGCTGCTTCGCCCCCGTGCTCGATCGCCCGGCAGGCGCCGGAGTCATCGACAGCCGGTCGTACAGGGCGGTGATTGCCTGCGCCATCGCTGCCGTTACCCGGTCCTGCCCGAGCACCTGCTGAAGGCTGCCTTTCGCGCGGCCAGCGAGACGCTCCTGATCCAGGACTGTCCAGCCGATGCAGCACAGCGCCTGAATTCGGCGATGGCTGCCCGTCGCGTCGATCAGCGTGCCAGCGGCGGGTGCGGTCTGCTGTGGGTCCAAGCTGAGGATCAGTTCGGCGGTCTCGGTGCGAACCTTGGTGGCCGGGCGGCTACGCAAACCCTGAATTGAGGCGATCGTCTCCCGGCTGACGCCCGTGAGTGCCTCGATGCGCTTACGGTGCACACCGACCGCAGCCAGTGCCGCAAGGTGCTCCTTTACAGGCGCTGCATCGGTGAACGGCTTCCACGTGCCCGCAGTGATCGCCATGGCCCGCTTGCGGTCGTAGGTGGAGACGGCGACCGCGCATGTCAGGCAACGGCAGCCGTCGAGCCGATACCGGGCGTATCCGTGCGGCCGGGTCGAATCCGTGGCCGACATCAGGCGAGCACCTGGCCGTTGGCAAGGATCCACCGGCAGCGCCTGCGGGCGTCTCGGATCCACGTCGTCTCGGAAGAATGCCGGCTCCGGTAACAGTCGGCAGGGGTGGGGCAGTTCGGGTGGCCGTCCGCGCATGTGCCAGCGGGCGTGCCATTGTCGCGGGGGTCACTGTGCGAGACCGTCACCGGCTCGCTAACATCGACAGACATAACGCCTCTCTCGGACAGAGGTGTAAAGATCGGGACGGCTCCCAGGGCATTGGGGGCCGTTTTCGCATGTCAGGGGGCAGCGAGAGCCGGGCTGGTCGCGATGACCGTCACCGGAGTAGCCGCGAACGGCGTCACCGGGCAGTCAGCAACCGGGATGCCACGGGCACGCGCCTCGCGCTGGGCCTCGAACACGTCAGCGAACACATGCTCGATACCGCGCCACACGAACAGGGCCTTACCGCCGGGCAACGGAGTGATCGTGGCTGCGCTCATGAGGGCACCACGCCAAGGTGCCGCCGGCAGGCCACGGCCAGTGCGTTGCCTTGCAGGTCTCCACTGGTGAGCCGCTGTAGCAGCTGGTGGATCTGCTCGATGGTCATGCTGCGCTGGCCGTGGAAGTTGATGTGCTCCACCACCAGGCCGTCGCAGGCAAGTTCGAGGAGTTCGGGGCTGACACCGCACAGGACGGCCGCCTTGTCGATCGGGAAGCAGCGGAACTCTGCGCCGGGTTCGGCGGCCAGGCGGACCAGTTCGTCTACGGCCGACGCCGGGATCGGGTTGCCCGTGGTGAAGCGGCTCATGCGGCCCGCCTCTGCTGCACGACCGGCGTAGTCCGCTGCGGCAGCACCCGAAGGCGGGCCTCCGGCTTGAGCACCCGCCGCAGTTCAGTGATCTGGTCGCTGGTCAGCGCGGGCGCGGCGTCCACGGCAGCCTCAACCAGGCGCTGAGTTTCGGGGTCGAGGTCGGCCATCATGCGGCGGCCTTGGTGTCGGTGGGCCACAGGTCGTCAACCTGGCAGCCGAGCGCTGCGGCGATGCGGCGCGCGGTGGTGAGTTTGGGTTCCACGGTGCCGGCCAGGTAGTGGTCGACGTTGCGGCGGGAAGTTCCGAGGATTCGGGCTTGGTCTTCGCCTGTGATCGCGCCGTTGGCGCGCAGGGCGTACAGGAAGAGGCTCCTGTTGACGTCGACCCGAGGGGTCGCGGAAACTTTGCCGCGCTCGCCCTTCTGGATTGCGTCAGTCATGCCGCAAGTCTCGCCCAGGCGGGCCGTTGCGTCAACCCTTCCGCAAATGTCGCCACGTTCGTGACCAGCGCATTCTCATTGATCGATAGATTGGCGCGCCCATGTCGGCCGTAACCTGGTAACTTGACTCTGCGTCCAGTTGGGGCCGCGTTGCGTCAACACTTGCACGGGGTGGTCACATGCAAACACGCCTGCTAGCCCTGGACTATGGTTGCGTCATGCATGACGCAGGGTCCGGCAAACCCGACATCGAGGCTGGCGAGACGTTCGGCGCACAACTCCGCCGCGCCCGCAAAACCCTCGGCTGGTCACAAGAACGCCTCGAAGCCGAATCCGGCGTCAGCCGCGAAACCATCAGCCGCTACGAACGCGACCTCACCGGCACACCCGAACCCGCCCAGGTCAGGGCCCTCTGCGCCGCAACCGGCATCGACCCGAGAGAGGCAGCCGTCAGCCTCGGCTACCTCACCCTCGACGAAATCCAGCCCGTCAAACCCCTGCCGTCAAAACTGCAAGAAGTCCTCGACGTCCTCCAAGACCCCCGGCTCGACCCCGCCGAAGCCGAAAGCTGGATCGACTACCTCATGTACCTGCGCGGCAAAAACCAGTCACGCACCGACGCCGGCTAGGCCACGCTCCCGCCAGATGTCACCCCACGTGCGATCCTGGCTTCGCCAACGCGACTGCTCCAGACGCCACGGCGACCACTTGCCGCCCCGGCCAACCGGCGACACCACCACCTCCGCCAACGTGTTCGCCACCAGCCGCCGCTCACCCACCGGATACTCCAGCCACCGCCGCGCCAGATCAGCCGGATCAAAACCCTGCAGTGCCGGCGGAGTACGCAACTGCCGCAACTGCCGCGACGCCGCCTCAATCTGCGGCAGCAACTCACGCTCAGCGGCAGCCACCAGCGACATGCTCGGGCCACCAGGCCGCGCAGCCGAAGCAGTCAACTCGTTGTGCCGATCCTTCAGCCCGTCCAACTTCGCCTGAGCCGCCACGATCCGCTGATCGGCAACCGACGACGCCTCAAAGACGGCCAGCGCGTCAGGTTCCCGCAAGCGGGCCGCAATCATCGCGTTCACCACATCGTCAACCGGATCCAGCAGCACCGAAACCCGGCAGCAGCCCCCGCGGCTGGCCTGACATTCATAGCGGTTCTGCCGGGTGCGCCGGTCCGCCAGACCCGACATCGGCTTCCGGCAAAGACCACACAGGACCGCCCCCGACAGCATGTATTTCAGCCGGGTGTCGTTGTGGCTGCGTGACGGCCGCGGTGCCTCCCTGAGCCGGCGAAGCCGGTTAACCGTGTCGCTGGACAGAATCGGCGGCCAGGCATTACGTGTGATGACCGCACCGTTGAGCTCCCGGTGCCCCTCCATGCTCGGCCTGATCAGCGAGTTGTACAGGGCGCCACCGGACCAGCGTTTCCCCCCGCGCGGCGTCGGAACCTCCCAGGCGGTCAGAACCCGGGCAATGAAGTCAACGGGAACCCCGTTCAGAATCCCCTCGGCGGCGGCCCGGTAGATCTCGGCGCGCGGCTCGTCGATCACCTGGTCGATGTGAAGCTTGCCGGACTCCGCATCAAGGTCGTCCTCATCCGCGACGGGCACCGTGTACAGCCGCTTGTACCCGTCCGGGACCTTCCCGTGCGGCCGGCCCTGATGCGCGGAGTGGGTGATCCCGGCCCTCGTGCGGACACTTAGGCGTTCCGACTCGCCCTCGGCCGCCATCCCGTCCTTCATCAGCGCGTCACGGTCGCGCTGCCGACGCGGATCGTAGGTGACCGGCTCGTCCTCGCCGTACACCCGGATCAGCACACCGAAGTCGCGGCACCGGTCGAGGAAGTACACCCATTCACCCATCTGCCGGGCACCGCGGGCCGACTCGAACAGCGACACCATCTGGCAGCTCGCGGACTCGATGTGGGCGAGCAGCTCTTTGTAGTCGGGCCGGGACTTCCGGGCGTATCGGCTCGCCGAGAAGTGCGGGTCGACGAAGACACGGCCGGGCGTGATGCCCTCCTGGGCGCAGTCGATCCGCCAGGAACGTTCCTGGCGGGCTACGGATCGCCCGCCGTCCTTGTTGCTTTTGCGCGCGTAGAGGTCAGCTACCGGTGGCGTGGCATCCATGATTCGGACCGTAGCCCAAACACTGCGATGTGTTAAGTCACGACCGTGAACTGCTGCTGGTAGAGCGACCAGAACGCGGCGCTGGCCAGGAACATCGGAATGAACGCGACCACCCGCAGCCGTTCCACACCGGTGATCCGGCGGCTGCTGAGGATGACCACGAAGTAGGCGACCGCGGCGATGACGCTGAGCGCGACGACCACGTTCGACAGCCGGTCGGCGGAGAGCAGCCCGGTGACGGCGGCCAGCACCACGATCGCGGCGGCCGCGGCGAACGCCACGGCGGCGATCGGACGGCCGCGGGCGGGCAGCGGGTTCGGCACCTCCCGCCCGGCCGCCGGCATCCGCTTGCGGGCCAGTGTGTACTGCACGAGTCCGATCGCCATGCCGACCGCGGCGAGCCCGAACCCCCAGTGGAAGCCGGCGTTGGTCTGCAGCAGGCCGGTGAGCAGCGGCCCGGCCAGCGCGCCGAGGTTGATGCCGAGGTAGAACAGGGAGAACCCGGCGTCGCGGCGTTCGTCGTGCTCGTCGTAGAGGCTGCCGACCAGCGAGGTGGCGTTGGCCTTCACCCCGCCGCTGCCGACCGCGATCAGCACCAGGCCGACGCCGACGCCGGCCAGTCCGGGCAGCAGGGCCAGGGCGATGTGCCCGAGCATCACCAGCACCGCGCTGAGGAACAGCACCCGTTCCGAGCCGAGCAGCCGGTCGGCCACCCAGGCGCCGAGGATCGTGGAGAGGTAGACGGCGCCGCCGTACGCGCCGACGATGCTCGTCGCGGTGTCCTGATCGATGCCGAGCCCGCCGTCGGCCGCCGAGTAGTACAGGTAGATCAGCAGGATGCCCTGCATGCCGTAGAACGAGAACCGCTCCCAGAGCTCCACCCCGAAGAGGTTCGCGAGCGCGCGAGGCTGACCGAAGAACGTCGACGACATGGCCGGAGAGCTACCCCCTGCGCGGCCGGTGAATCAGGAACGCATCACCACAATGCGCACATTGCTGCCGGCGGCCACCTCGCGCACCACGGGTCCGACCTCGTCCCAGTCGCCGAGCTGCGGCAGCCCGATCGACCGGATCTCCCGCCGCTCCGCGTCGTCCAGCGCCGCCGCCAGCGCACTGCGCAACGCGGTCGTGTCCGGCGGCGTGCCGGCCCGCTGGGCGACCACCAGGTTGTAGACGAGCAGCCCGTCCGGCGCCTTCCACGACATCAGCCCGCCGAGCCGCAGCATCCCGGCCCGGCAGCGTGCCCGATAGCGGTCGTACATCGCCGGCCACCGCACCCGGAAATCGTGATCCATGACGCCGACGCAGGTCACCCCCTGCGCGAGAGCCGGAAACCCCTGTGCGAAAAGATCACCGGCACGGATGTCGACGAGATCCACGGGCACTCCTGGAGGTGGGCGACGCTGCCACCTTCCATCATGGAGTGTCGGATCATCCTTCAAAACCCCTTCTTTGTACGGTCGTCGCTGAGTCCCGTGGCTACCGCGCGACCTGGGTGCCCACTCCCGGCCGCTGCGCGGCCTACGGCGACGGGTGCATGGTTGCGCAGCACGACTCCCAGCTCCGGCGAACCAGCCGGACCATGTGCGTGCGCTCACCGCCCGGCGGTTCCGCGGTTCCGCATCGTCCCGCAGTGCTGGATCGTGGAAACGGCGACGCCGGCTGGCGCTCAGTGTTCACAAAACGGGCACCCACGAGCACCGGCAGCCAGCCGAGCGGGACGAGCTGGCGCTCAGTGCTGCCGGCAACCCTCCTTACAGCGCTGACGACCGGCCGGACCAGCTGGTCGTCAGTGCTGACCTCGCTGGCTAATTAGGAAAGTCCCGCTACCAGCAGGTATTCGGCCTCGACCGCGCGCCCCCGCGTGCCCCGCCGGCCCCGCGCCCCCGCGTGCCCCGCCGGCCCCGCGCTGGCGTCCTGCGGCTGGCACCTCGATCTGGCACCTCGCACCTGGCACCTCCCGCCTTGCCGATCTTGGAACCCGCCGCCCCGGCCGTAGCCCACACATGTGATCAAGCTCGGGTAACCGCTCTGGCCTACGGCCGGCATCGCCCGGCCGTAGCTCAAGCGTGTGATCAAGCCCGGGTAACCGCTCTGGCCTACGGCCGGCGCCACCCGGCCGTAGCTCAAGCGTGTGATCAAGCCCCACCCACGTTTCCGCCGGTGAACGACTTCCTTAATCAGCCAGCAGGGTCAGTGCTGTCGGCGCAGCGCTGACCCTGCTGGCTGAGCCGCCGCCCGGTAGTGCGCCGATGCGACCGTGTCACGGTCGGTTGCCGGTGACCGTGGAGCGCTATGGGGTCTGCGTCATTCTGCGGGGCCTGGGGCGTCCGCGGGTTTCCGAGAAGCGCGACGTTGACCGCGGATGCCGGCACGCTGGGTGACGACGGTTCGCGCTGACGCGGCGGCCCGGCCCTGGTCGTCGGCTGGCCCCCGCAGCGTCGATGACCCGACCCAGGGGAACGTTGACGCGTCCGGGAGCACTGACCACCAGCC